>CAZMNG010000649.1:0-3381 GCA_964567505.1 uncultured Chthoniobacterales bacterium | reverse complement strand
GGCGTAGTCGATCCAACCGTAGGCAGTCTTCGGCTGCCGATGCATAAAGACGTTCTCGGCAATGGAGAGGTCGCGGAACAGCGTTGGCTCCTGGTAAATCACGGAAACCCCAACCTGCTGTGCTTGGGAGGTCGATCGAAAAAGTACTTCCTGCCCGTTCATACGAATCGAGCCTTTATCGGACAGGTGTAGCCCGGCCATGATTTTAACCAGGGTGCTTTTGCCTGCCCCGTTCTCGCCCATTAATGAATGCACTTCACCGGCAATAAGCGACATGCTGACTCCCTCAAGCACCCGGGTGCTTCCGAACGATTTGTAGATGTCGACTAGCTCAATAGTAGGCACGTTCATGACCAAGCAACAGAGTGTAAAGAAAGATGCGCTCCGATGTTGAAACAGAAGCGGTAAACTTCCAAGAATTTATCTACGAATCACTCTCCGTTGGGAGAATCCATTGCATCTATCTTTCGCTAGGGACACGTGCGCTTCTGCTATATCATTTTCGAAGAGCTTCCATAGCTTTCGAGTATGACAAAACTCGCGCGCGCAGGAGAAATAAATTTTGGCATGGGTAACTTTAGGCATGACATGAAGGGGGAACTTGTTGTTGATCCGAGAAAATCAACGATCTGGTTAGAACCATGGCTCTGGTTTTCTACATGTCTAGACGAAATTTTAAAAATAATGTGTAGACATAATATTGTTCCGTTGCGACGGTTTATGGCCGTCACAAAACTTCTTGCTCTCTCTGCTTATGACCGAACCCCAAGACCAAAGAATTCAACGTGCGCTCGATCAATTCCGGATCGAGACTCCGAGTTGGGGCTTTGCCGACACCGGCACCCGTTTCGGCAAGTTCCTCCAGGATGCAGCCGCTATCGATATCAATGACAAGCTGGCCGACGCTGGAGAAGTCCAAGCATTTACTGGCTTTTGTCCGTCTGTTGCCGTTCATGTGCTCTGGGATTTTCGCGCTGACCAACCTGCGTCCCAAATCGTGCAACTTGCTAAGAAATACGGGGTGCGGATCGGTGCAATTAACCCAAACCTCTTCCAAGACCAGATATATAAATATGGGTCGCTCTGTCACCGCGACCCTGAGGTGCGTCAGGAGGCGGTTAAACACTTGCTCGACAGCGCCGAACTGGCGAAACAAACCGGTAGCCAACTGATTGCCATCTGGCTCGGCGATGGGTCGAACTACCCGGGTCAAGCCAATATCCGCTGGCGTAAGCACTCCCTGGTCGAAACGTTGCGGCCGCTGCACGAGGCATTAACTGCTGACCAGCAGATCTTGCTGGAGTACAAACCGTTTGAACCGGCGTTCTACCACACCGACCTGGCGGATTGGGGTATGTCGTACGTCATTGCCAAGGAGGTTGGTCCGAAAACCCGGGTGTTAGTAGACACCGGCCACCATTACCTTTCCCAGAACATCGAGCAGATCGTCGCCTGGCTCTTGGACCTCGGCATGCTTGGTGGGTTTCACTTTAACGACCGGCGTTACGCCGACGACGACCTCACCTTTGGCTCCATCGATCCCTACCAAGCGTTCCGGATCTTTCACGAAATCCACTTCTTCAGCTGGGAAACCAAACAGCAACTGCAAATCCCGTACATGATCGACCAGTCGCACATCGACAAGCCTAAGATCGAGGCCATGATCCAAACCGCCGTTACCGCGCAGGAACTGTACGCGAAAGCCGCCGCCGTCGATCACGAAAAGCTGGCGCGGCATCAGGAACGCGACGAACAGATCGACGCCGAAGAATGCCTGCGAGCCGCCTTCTTCAGTGACGTCAGGCCGATCATCGTCGAATGGCGCAAACAACATAATTTGCCACTGGATCCCTTGCGTGCCTTTCGGGAAAGCGGCTACGAAGCGCACGTCGGCACGGAGCGCAAAGCCCGACGCGCGGAACTGGGTCTAACCGGCTCAGGATCCTACGCCTAAGGCGCAATGATTAGCTCGTGTTTCGGCGGGAGTTCCTAAAATAGAACCAGTTACGAGATCCCGCTCTAATCAAGCGGTAACCAGCGAGAGGTTAACGTTAGCGAAATATCCCCGGTGTCGTAAAGAATTTCGGAGTATTCGATTGGACGCCCTTCAGAGTCAAACGAGGTCCGGCGCCTTAGCAGAAGGGGCATGCCCTTTTTGATCTTAAGACGGCGCGCAATCGGGCGGTCAGCCGTCACCGCCAAAAACTCTTCGCGGGCGGTGTCGGCCGTGATGCCTGTTTCTGCTTTGAGGAGTTCGTACAGAGGTCGCCGAAAATCTTCTTTGCCGGAAAGCTTCAGTCGAGGATGAAACCACGAGCGCGATTGCAAGACGGGCCGGTCGTCCCAGCCACGAACCTGGTCTAGGCATTTAACCGAGGTCCCAACCGGCACTTGGAGCGCCTCGGCAAGTTTCCCCTTGGCGGGTTTTTCCATAACTTTTAACAGAAACGACTGGACTTCGATGCCCTTTCGCCGCATCTCGCCCGTCAGGCTGGCCCACGCGACCAGACCGGTTTGAACTACCCTGGTCCCCACGCCTTTCCTGCGCTCCAAAAACCCTTGGTGCACCAGGTTGAGGATGCTTTCGCGAACAGTGCCCCGGCTGACCCCAAGCCGGCTCGCCATGCTTAGTTCGTCCGGCAACAATGCCCCGGTTGAATAGGGAGGACGGCTAATCAGATCGTGGAGCAAACGCTCAATTTGGACGTGCAGCAACTCCCCGCTTTTCCGGTTAAGCTTCCAATCGGAAAAAAGGGTCTCTGCAGTGTGCGCCGTCATCGCGAGAAGCGATAACATAAGATCTCTCTACTAGATTGTCCATACAATCGGCTAATTTACGCAGCGCTTTAGCGGCACTCTTTTATGTTAATTATCGAATGGAGAATGGAACGAAACCTGCCGCTCGATCCGCTGGCAGCCTTTCGGGAGAGCGGATACGACGTTCAAGATGCTGTTGCGAACGGTTCCGCCCCTAACTCCTAACTTTTCTGCCAACGTCAATTCATCGGGCAACAGCGCGCCGGAGGAATAAGGTGGAGAAGTTATTAGCTTTCTGAGCATCCGCTCAATTTGCAGATGCGGCGCTACGCCGCTCGATCGATTCAGCTTCCGGCGCAGGAGAGATGATTCTACAGTTGGCACAGCCATAGCCATCTTGATGTCAGGCCAAACCGCAGAATTCCAGTTATCTCGCGGAACGTAAAGAATGAAATTTTTTATAACTCCGATGCGGTACCGGCCGGATTTGAGCTCGGTGCGCATTTCTCACGGGACGTGAGAAATGCAGCACGCTCCGGAGGAGCGTGTCTGCAGTTTGGACATTTTCCTGTGCGTGTTCCAATCGCCCGAAGGGCGAACAGAGAACAGCCCAGGGCTTCAGCC
>CAZMNG010000648.1:0-3387 GCA_964567505.1 uncultured Chthoniobacterales bacterium | reverse complement strand
TAGAAACTCGGACCCTCAGCCTTGACGCGCGGGAACCTCATGGGTGTGAGGCACAAGTTACACAACAATGCAAAAAAGTGTAGCACAAAATCCGCGATTCTCCCAATATTTGACCTGTCCCTCCTGTCGTTCGTTCGGTCTCAGCTCAGCCGTGGCGAGATGTCTGGAAGATGAAGCGACAATCGACGACCTGGAAACGCAATGGTAGAAACTCGGACTCTCGGCCTTGACGCGCGGGAATCTCATGAGCGTGAGGCAAACACACACAACAAATTAATACAGTGTACTGACAAGTACGCGACTCCTCCATTGTGCGACCTGTCCCTCCCCGAATTAGGCTTGGCGTCGCACAGGAGCGTCGGTGGGCGTAGTCGAGTCATGGAGCCCAGGGAAAGCAAGTACTCGCCAAATGCCGACGCACACATTGCGTGGAGCAGCCGATACGGATCTCCACATGGCGCGACGCCGGGCCAGGCTGGCTGCTTTGCGTTGCTGCCGATCCAGAAGCACTCCCAGTAGACCGCTCTGTGTAAGTGTCGGTATCTCTGCGGTGTCCGGATAGCGAAGGCGGTATTCGTGCAAGGTGAGGATCGTCCGGTCCATAGGTGTGTGTTGTTCTAGGCGTTGGTTTTGGCTTGAGTTTCCAAAGGGCAATACCAGTTTCAGTGCCAGAAGTTTCAGAAATACATAAGTATTTACTGCTGCAGGAGTTACGAACTTCCAATTAGAGAGCTTCTCGGGACGAAATCTCGAAAGTTCGGAAATTCGTCCCATTTTCGCTTCACGATCCTGCCGCGAAGGCTTTCGCCAGCGCGGATCGCCGCTGGAGCGAGAGGAGAACCGCCCAGGTGTTCAAGAAAACCGACTCAGACTCGTTCACAGAGCACACAGCAAAATACAGAAGTGTAGTGGAAAATACGCGAATCCTCCAATATTTGACCTGTCCCTCCTATCGTGATAGGTCAGTCGGCGAGGGCCGGGATAGTTTTGAGACTTCGCGGATCCGCGGGCGAGATCCGTGCGTGACGAAGGATCGCGCAGCCATGTTTGCTCCACTCATTCCTGCAGCACAGACGCGGGCAGCCGCAAAGGCGACGAACAATTTTGCGCCCGAGCGCTCCGGGCTCGCAGCGCAAACAGCGGACGGCGCAATCGAATATGCGAACGACCTGAGGCCGAAGCACATTGCCGCACCAGCCTTGGATCCGCAGGAGGTCGAAAAATTCGACTCGCCCGGACAGCCGCTCGACGCGCCCACCCGCGCCTTCTTCGAGCCGCGTTTCGAACATGATTTCAGCCGTGTGCGCGTGCACGCCAACCGGACTGCAGCGCAACTCGCGCGAACAATCGATGCCCGGGCCTATACCACGGGGCGCAACATCGTTTTTGGCGAAGGAATGTACCGCCCTTGGACAGTCGGCGGCAGGCGTCTGTTGGCCCATGAACTTGCGCATGTGGTTCAACAGAGTCAAGGTAGGCCCGACGCCGGGATCAGTTCTCGCGGAGACTCGGACGAGCAGCGCGCGGAGCGAGCTGTTCACGCACTTGGGTGGGGAGGATTGCGCCTTCAATACGCCGCCATCGCTTCGGACATTACCTGGCATTCCGCCGCGCGGGAGCTCCCGGTGCTACCTGCTTGGTCGCCTGCCGGGGTACGGATCCAGCGGGTTCAATTGACGTACGATGATGGTCCGGACAGTGCCGGAAATACGCGTACGGTGCTGGACGCGCTTAACGCTGCCGGCGCACGGGCAACCTTTTATCTGGTCGGAAAGCGGGTGGCGCAGGGAGACAACTGGCGGGTTGTCTTCGACATCGCGGCGGCCGGTCACTGGCTTGGGAATCATGCCTATGACTGGAATGACGCCACCGACAATCACATCTTCCTCAGCGGTACTGCCGAGGACCGTGCACAAAAGATTCTGCAGACCGAGTGGGCCATTCGCGATGCACTAATGCAAGGTCGCGATGACGCAAAGAAGAGCAAATCGTGGGACACAATCCCGCAAGCGAACCGCGACTATATCGAGGACGTCATCGCACACGGAACGGGGAGGTTCCGCACCCCCGGTTTCAAGAGCCACTGGTGGACAAAGGAAGGATCTACGACGATGGCAGCGATTGCGTCGGTGAATCAGGTTCTCGCCGCGACAGGACTGCGGCCGCTCGCTACCACCGAGGTCAGCAGCTGGGGTCTCACGCGGGAAGGCGTTACGGTCGACCCCGAAGACTGGCGCTCCGGCCGGTCGCAGGCCGACGTCGAGTCGGGCGTAAAGGGAAAGCTGAGCAGCAATGCCGATTCGATCCTTCTCCACTCGAGAATCAAAGCCACAGCTGGAGCGACCCCTGCGATTCTATCCGAAATCCAGAAGAAGAAATGGACATTTGATCCGACGGTTCAAGGCGCACTTGGCTCGAAAATGCCGAAATCCGGCTTCGCCGGGCTCTCGAAAATTTCCGACCCGCCGACCTCGGCGGAAATTTCTCAGGCCCGGAAGTTCCTTCGAGATGGCGTACCGTCGTTTGGCGGGTTTATCGCGGGCAGCGTGGCGATCGGAATTTTTCAAATGGCACAGCGAGCCGGCCCTGCAGAGGTCGACGCGTTCGTCAAGGAGATTCATGACACTCAGGTTGACACGCCGGACGGCAAGATCCCGATGGCAAATTGGATGAACGCGAACCCTGAGTGGCGGCTCTTCTCCGGGTTTTTCGAGAACTGGGTAACGAACAAGCCTTTCCCGCGCATCAAGGGGGTCACTGTGTGAGGATGCGGGTAATCCTGCCGGCAATGGTGCTCGGCTCCGTCGCTGCTGTGTTGTGGTGGTGGTATATGCGGTGCGAGCGCGCCTGCACGGCAGCAGACCGCGCAGCTGAGGATCTGTTCCAGCGCGGCGAACTACTGTCGGCCCTCTCGCTCATTGATGCCGCAGATGCCCGGTGCCACTGTGGTCGCTTTACATCCGGAGACGCTCCGCCTCAGTACGCTCTCGCGCAGGCCTGTCTTCGGGGACTTCTCAGCCGGGGACAGCGGGCAGAGGTCGAGCGTTTTCTTGCACGTGTCCGAGGCCCTATCCTAAGAGAGCTCTCGAACCGGTAACAACGCCAAAAGGAAAAAGAGGGACAGGTCAGATGAGCGGGGAAAAAGGAAAAAGAGGGACAGGTCATGGGACAGGTCAGATGAGCGGGGAAACTAATCCAACAAAGGACTCACTTTCCAGGATCACGCCATCGGTGAAGTAGCGAATCCGGCACCGCAAGGGTTCGCGTAGGGAGAGTCCACCGTTTTGTTGGTCAACAAATCGTTCGGTCTCAGCTGAGCCGTGACTGGCAGTCTGGAAAATGAATCGACGGTCGACCACCCTGGAAGCGCGCTGGTAAAAAGTTCTG
>CAZMNG010000647.1:0-3389 GCA_964567505.1 uncultured Chthoniobacterales bacterium | reverse complement strand
GCGGTCCCATTTATGGCCGACTACCGGATTCCTGCCGGCCTCTTTCTGTTGGGCCAGACCGACGACCCAGGAGCGTATCTAAAAGCGAAATTAGCGGAGATCGAGAATCGCCGCGATCCTGCTGCGATGCGTTACAAGGCATTCGCTGCCAAATTCGTAGAACGCGTTTCAGGAACGAGTGGTTAAAGTGTGGCAACCAATAGCAGGGCGTTTGCCGCGCTATCTATCTATGTGAAACGGCGCCGAAGCAGCTTCTTGGTACTGACGGTCCGGCGAATGCCAGATCTGTTTTCGCTTATTATCCAAACGCTCCCTCCTTCGCAGAGCTACGGCGGACAGGTCAGCACACCGGCCTCCCACATCCAGTGTTGTCCTCGCCACACGAGAAGAGTCGGCGGCAAAGCTCGGCGTGTCGCGACGCACTCTACAGGAATGGGACAAATCCCAAAAGGAGCAGCCTTTCTGCATTATAGAAGTTGGGACGACTTTTGGCACAATTTAAATCTCAAAAATCGCCGACTTTCGCTGTTGAAGCGCTCCACCGTCGGCCAGGCCGCCGAGGACGACAATCATGAGCCGGCCGATGGTCGGGCGGTGTCCGTCATCGGTTCCAGAATGCAACAATGCTCCCGCCAGCGAGAATGAGCGCGCCGCCCGCAAGCATCGGCAAACTGGGAACAGACCGGAAGGCGCTCGGATGTTCCGTGTCCCGTCGATTTCAGGTCTGTTCAAGTGGCGACAATTTGAACCCGGAGGTGATTCTCCTGGCCGTGGGATGGTATCTGCGCTTTTCACTTTCGTACCGCGATGTCGAGGAGCTTCTGGCCGAGCGGGGCCTGCACGCCGATCACGTCACGGTGTGGCGATCTCGTCCAGCGGAGATGAAGGGGTGTAATCGAGTTCAGGACTGCGCACTTTCCGGTTTGCAAACAGGTTCTATCTATAACGCTCCAAATGCGTCGCTTGATGACGATATGCGCGCGCCGAAGTGAAAAATCTGCGCTGAGAAACACACTCGCAATTGCACCAAAGTTGCGTCAGAGCCGATTTAAACGAAAAATCGGCTTCTCAACGCCTTGCTACCGATTTAACTGAAAACGACAGCTAGTCCGCACACCGCCGATGTTCCAGCTCCGGAAATAGTGATAAACTTCTGCTCCAGGCTAGGCTGGAAATTCTCGGGGAAGCAACCGCCATTGGCAGCCCGTCCGCAGCAGATAAAAGATCGCGTTCAAAACAGCGCGAAGGTCGGTCGTCCGTGGCCAGCCTCCGGGCCGAGGTGCCGGTAACATCGGCTCAATCAACCTCCAGGCAGGAGCCATTTGCCGAAAAGATGTTGTCGGCCATGCGCAATAAGATCGGTGGCCACGTCGAAATTTACCCAGTAAACTGATTTTGTATGGACGCATTTCCTACTCCTCAGGCGGCTGACCCGTGCGTCATTGTGATCTTTGGCGCTTCTGGCGATCTGACGAAAAGAAAGCTCATCCCGTCGCTCTATAACCTTGGATCGTACCATCTCCTACCAGCACATTTCAGCATCATCGGGGTCGCTCGACGACCCCTTTCGGATGACGTTTTCCGAGATCAGCTCGGCAAAGATCTCGCCGAACTTGGTACGCAGCCAGTCGATCCCAATCTCTGGAGCAAATTCCAGGAGCGCATCTCATATTGTGCGGCTGAATTCGATAATCCTGCGACGTACAAAAAGCTGGCAGACGCTTTAAGCGCATCGGAAACGAAATTCGGCACGTCTGGAAACGCTGTCTTTTATTTGTCAGTGCAACCAGACTACTTCGCGACGATTGCGAAGCGATTGTCGGAGTCCGGTTTATTGCGCGAAGAGAACGGCTGCTGGCGCAGGGTCATTATCGAGAAGCCGTTTGGGCATGATCTGGATTCTGCTCGCAAGCTGAACAGCCAGTTGACGTCCGTTCTTCAAGAACACCAAATCTATCGGATCGATCACTACCTTGGAAAGGAGACAGCCCAGAATCTGCTGGTTTTTCGCATTGGCAATTCGATTTTCGAACCAGTGTGGAACAGGCGTTATATCGATCATGTGCAATTGATCGTTGCCGAGTCCATAGGCGTGGAGGGGAGGGGAGCATTCTACGAAACAGCCGGCGCGTTTCGTGACGTGATGCAGAACCATATGTTTATGCTACTCGCCTTAATCGCAATGGAACCTCCGACATCATTGGAGGGTGAAGCGATTCGAAACGAGAAGGTCAAATTGCTTCAGTCCATCCACTTTTCGACGCCTGAAGAGGCCCTTACCGACACCGTGCGCGGCCAATATGGGGAGGGAATCGTTGTCGGCAAAAAAGTTCCCGGGTATCGGCAGGAACCGAACGTCAATCCGAATTCCACGGTTGAAACGTACGCGGCCATAAAGCTCCGGATCGACAACTGGCGCTGGGCGGGTGTTCCTTTTTACCTGCGGTCCGGCAAGCGCATGCCGCGCCGCACCACCACGATTGTAGTTCGTTTCAAAACGCCTCCGCTTTCATTGTTTGCGACAAATGAAGCAGATCCGATCTCTCCGAATTATCTGATATTCAAAATCCAGCCTGAGGAAGGAATTGCGCTTCAGGTCCGCGCGAAGATTCCTGGACCAACAATTTGTACAAGGTCTGTGAAGCTGGATTTTGGTTATGACCAATTCGGGGACAGGCAACCGACAACAGGGTACGAAAAATTACTCTATGACTGCATGGTTGGGGACGCGAGTTTGTTTCATCGATCTGACATGGTCGAAGCGGCCTGGGAGGCGGCCGCTCCGATTCTCGAAGCCTGGAACAATAATCCGCCCACTGATTTCCCAAATTATGCTGCGGGCATCTGGGGACCGGAAGCAGCCCTGCGCCTTATCCAACGCGATCAGCATCACTGGTTTTCCTCAGACAGGCCGTAGCGGAATATGAAGGCGTACACCCAGTCACAGAGCCAGATCGTCACCGACACTCCGAATATTAAGGAACTCGGAATATCGGAAATTTTCATACGGCAAGGGCGATAGCCCAACCGTTTGGCCTTCTGAAGTAGCTCAGTCAGAAGCGCTTGTCCAAACTGCTATCATGGTCATCCCAGTCTCATGCCCGGTTGCGAACTCATGGCGACAACAGCGCCAGAACGCCTGAAGCTTCTACCTGGAGAGCCTGTGAAATCTGCGGGTTAGGCTTGATACGAGAATACCAACTCGCATATTGCTCGTCCTCGCCGCTCAGCGACCGGTCCTTTTTTCCAGGTGTTCAAGCGTCTCACGCCGCGGCGCTGACCTAAAAATACTCTGCATAATGCCGAGCTCGGCATTACGTTCCTTTGGTGAGGGAACCCCTTGATTCTTCGCAAATGTTCTGGGGCGTGGCGAGGTGCTGACGCGAGCC
>CAZMNG010000646.1:0-3389 GCA_964567505.1 uncultured Chthoniobacterales bacterium | reverse complement strand
GCACCTGAATGCCTTTCCACGTCTTTCTTTCTCATAGTAGTACCGATAAACCGGCGGTTGAAGAGTTGGCTCGCCGGCTCGCGAAGGAAGGCGTCCAGTCTTGGCTAGATAAATGGCACCTGATTCCGGGCAACGCCTAAAAAGCTCGAGCCAGCGCGTCAAACCCGTAAACTCAAACGTGAAAACACATCCGAAAAGTAGCTTAAGTCCCAGCCTCAAATCGGACATTCACGCTGAACCAGTACACCTGCTCAAACTGTCGCGCTGCTGCGCAACTATCTCTGGAGGGTGTCGGAACCCGTCAGCGGGTGTTGTTCAGAAGAGTCGGATCCCCTGTTTTATACGTCCGGGAACGGATACGTCTGCTAAGAAATAACCGAAATTTCCGGCTATGCGAACGTTGCTCCTCCTAGAGCTGGGATCAAGAAAGGATCAGGCCAATTTCCGATCAGATCGCCGCGTCAAAACGTCTGAGTCCTCCCTTGCTGGGACCATTTTGGCAGGTCGCTATAAAGTCTTGGAAACGATCGACGTCGACAGTTGCAGGGCACATGACCTCACGCTGGATCAAACCGTAACTGTCAGGAAGGCGTTACTGACATCTCCGCACGACAGTGATATTTGGCGCCAGAAAGCTCGGCAACTCGCTTTGGTGCGAAATGCCAGTTTCTTGAACGTTATCGACGTAGTCTCCGAGAAGTCGAGCGACTTTGTCATCACGGAATCCCCCAAGGGTCAGTCGATCGCAGATCTGCTGAAAGAGCGATCGCGCTTTGATCCGGAAGATGTTCTGGCCTTGATAACTCCTTTAGCAGGTGCTCTTGAACTTGCCGCCTCTTTTGCATGCTGCGCAAATTCCATCTCTGCTCGCTGGCTGTTCGCCGAAACGAGGCGCTCCTTTGCAGTTAATTCCGGGGAGCGCTCGCTCTCCGAATTGCCGCCATTTTCCGTCAAGATAGACGTCTGGGAACTCGTAAAGCCCAGGAAGAATATTGAGTGGCCTTTTCCGACCTCGAAAGCGAAGGGTGGCATTTCAAGAGGATTGGCGGTTAAGCAAGCGGCGCTGCTCTGCTACGAACTGCTCGGCGGCGAGAAGAAAAACAGGGAGGGTAGGCTCAAGCGCTGGTTTGAGCACGTAAACGGGCTGGGCGCCGCCGGTAATGCTGTCCTTTACCGTGGCCTTCAAGGTTCGCCGCTTTTCGAGAGTAGCGGCTGCTTCTTTCAAAGGTTGAAGTCAGCAATTCCATCGTCCAAAGGGCGGGTGAGAGCACTACATACCTCAGTGTCACAAAGCCGAGAACATCCCCTGGTTTTAACCAGTGCACAGGATGTGGTCAGAAGATTCGATCGCGACACTACATGGCTTGTAATGGGACTTTTGGTCATCCTAGTTTTCGCGACTCTTTCGGTCGCGATTTGTCTCTTTATTATTGCCTCAGTTTGGCTTCGTTTTGATCAGTGACTTGGTAGATCGGATTTTCAATGAATCCTTCTTTCGTTTTTCCCGAGGCAATTTAAAGATTTCGCTTACTATGGCACTGGAAGGCATTTTCTGGGATGGCCGAGATCGGTCGAAGCCCCCCCGAAGCCGAAGGGTCGATGTTCAGGCCAAGTACCTGACGAGATAGTTTCGGAGCGAAGTCGTGCGCGACGGCGTGCGCGCCCTGCTGGAGCGCGATGCGGCGGTGGAGCGCTGGCTTCGTGAAGAAGTCGTGCCGAGGCATCAGGAATACCTGCGCGATCCGTCGAAGGGCATTCCGGCCGACGCGATCCTCGGGCGCATCAAGGCGCGCCACGCCTCGCGCAAGAAACAGTGAGACTTTGTGAGGGTCATCTTCACGCCGCTGGCCGAGCGGCACATCAACAGCCTACATGAGTATATTCGCCGATTTGGCAAACATTTCGTCATTATCAGAATATTCCTTTGTCGCACGCTTGAGTGCTTCGGCGACGTGGTCGACCGGTGAATTGCCCAGAAGTTGATCAAAGTCCAGGTGCCAATGGCGTCGGGAAAGCCGACATTGCTTTGATCGGAGGGCACCCCAAGCGCTGTGCCTGAGTTTAGCGAATCGATCGATTCCGAAAATCGTATCGGCCAAGCCCGGGAGCACGGAACCGAGGTAGGCGCGGACCGGTATGCTTAGCGCCAGCCACTAGAACTGAGATCGCTCGTTGCTTACTCCTTAGGCGCAAGCTGCGCTACTAACTTGTCAAAGCGAGGATCGCTCCGCAGAGGATCCCAACCAGGATCTAGCTTAAGTTCCCCGTAACTTATGCCACTTGCTGGCGTTCTTATCGACACATCTAGCGCCGGAAAGGCTAGGTCTGGCTCGTTCGTCAAAGCGTAGACCGCTTCCAGGTTGACCACCAGTAAAGGACCATCCACTGCGTCTTTAGAAACTGGTAAGATTTCCACTGCACGTTTTGTTTCTTGAATCGCGTCTTGTTTACGTCCCAAATAGGCGTCAATTACGCCGAGGGTGCTGAGTAGCTTCGCATCTGCGGGATGTTCTTCGACTCTCCGTAGGACCTGGTCGCGGGCCGCCACAAACTCAGCATTCATCTCTGGATGTTCTCCTTGATGTTTCGCAATTGAGATCTCCAGGCATATACGAGGAACTATCGCACCACGCTCACCTCAAAAAGGTAATTCCTCGTTCGTTGTAGACTTTCCACCTTTGGTTTTTTGGATCTAGCGCGATTAGGCGGTCGCAGTAATGCTACGCCCTCCCTTGAGAGCATCAGTGATTTTAGGTAAAACGTTCAGGAGTTCGGTTGGGCTTTGCAAGCGCCGCGCAGGGTCTTTTTCGAGGAGCGCCTCAAGTAGAACGACCACAGGTTGCGGCACATCTTTTGCCTGTTCGAGCGGTAAAGGTGCGCGCTGATGCTGAGACATCAGTTCAGCAGGAGAGCCCCTGAATGGCGCCTGACCGGTCAGCATCTCCCAGAGAGTCACGCCAAGCGAGTACAGGTCTGAGCGGATGTCCACGCCAACTCCCGCGAATTGTTCGGGACTGGCAAACTCCGGTGTCCCGGCAAAGGCTCCGGGCATAGAAATCGCGGCTTCAGAAAGCGGTTCGCTTACCGCCTTTGCCAGCCCGAGGTCGATGAGTTTCGCAGTGACAGCGCCTCCGTCCTCCAAGCTCACCATGACGTTGCCTGGCTTGATGTCCCGATGGACGAGCTGCTGCTTGTGTGCCGCGGCCAAACCGGCAGCGACCTGCGCCGCGATTTCCAGCGCCAGCTTTACCTCCAGCCGACCTGAGCGTTTGATGAGACTCGCGAGAGTTTCACCCGCGACAAACTCCATCGCGTAAAAGTAGTTCTGACCGGTGATGGCAAGTCTGGTTTGCTTATGATCTGGATGGCAGTTACGAAGAGTTGCCACC
>CAZMNG010000645.1:0-3390 GCA_964567505.1 uncultured Chthoniobacterales bacterium | reverse complement strand
TGATGGCGACCGGTAAGGTGACGCCCGTCATCGAGAGGCGTTACCGGCTAAGTGAGGCCCGCGACGCTTTCCGGTACATGGAAGAAGGTCACGCTCGCGGAAAGGTCATGATCACACCGGACCACTAGCGCGGAGCACCGTTCGTGGTCCTTTGCTGTTGGTCCGGCGCGGTCGGCGACTCCGAAATGGCGTCCCGCGTGAGGCGTCGAGCGGGTTTGTTGACGGCGATATGACCAGATATCGTTAGCTACGCCCGGACGGCTTGCGCCTGTTTTCGAGTAGCGCGTGATTCCCCCGAAGGAGTCTTGCCGCCCGTCGAATCTCACGCGGCGATCCGATGAATACTAGACTTGCCCCAAGATACATGGGTGCCAGATAGGCGCCCGCATTCCAGCCGACCAACACGCCCTGAGGCGTGACGATATGGAGCTGCTCTGTGTTAGGCTGCGTCCATGAAGTCCGTTGTTGGGTCGTCCATTCCGGCCGATGGGGTGACTCCACGTGCCACTACACGCGAGGTTTCGCTGTTTCGTCTGTACACGCTGCGGGTCGCATATCTCATCATGTCTCCGGGGCTTGGCCCCTTCATCTGGCCCAATGTCATCCACCACACAAATGAGTTCGCTGCAACACACGGGATTCAAGTCGCCTCGCTCGCCGGCCTCGGCTTGACCGCTGCACTGGGTCTTCGATACCCCTTGAAAATGTTACCGATCCTACTGTTCGAGCTGACCTGGAAGGCGATCTATTTGATAGCCTTTGCGCTCCCGTTGTGGTCCGCCCAACTGATCAACGGCGCCACGGCAGAGGATATTAAAGAGGTACTAATGGTCGTTATCTTCATTCCCCTCATCCCATGGCGCTATGTCTTCGCGGATTATTTTCTGAAGCATGGTGATCGCTGGGAATAAGGAGTGGAACGCTATGCCCTGGGGGTCGGCTCCAACCGTAAAGGTTCCCAGGACCGTGCCGGTGCTGGCTTGCAGCTTGGTCACGGTGCCGACATTGTAGTTGGTCACCCAGATGTTGGCCCCGTCAAAGGCCACGCCCCAGGGGTAGCTTCCCGCGTTAAAGGTCCCCAGGTTCATCCCGTTGCTCGCCTGCAGCTCGGTCACGGTGTTGTCTCCGGCGTTCGCCACCCAGATGTTGGCCCCATCGAACGCAATGCCCAGCACGCGGAAATCCTTTGACTTGATTTTCATCGAATCGCCTACCGCAAGACAGGTCGGCCATGCGGCTGCATGAATCGCCGGAGCTGAATCGGGAGCATCTCTAGCATGTGACCGATTCGACGGGCATTTTCCAGCACCCTAACTTCACCGCGCCAAATCCTTCGGAAGCGTTTAGACCGGCGACAGCGCCCACGATTGCTAGGCGCGGTCGCTGGCGATATAATCTCCGCCATGAGACGGTGCGCAGCATCGCCAGTGGCGCTATTTGCCATCGCCGTTCTCTGTGGGCAGGCGCAGCCTTCAACCGCGACCCTGGTGGGCCGGGTTTCCGCTCTTGCAAAGGGCGGTGAAACCAAGCCAGCACGGTTGGCTCACGTGTTCCTAGCTGCGGGTCCAGATCAAGTCAGGCTTCATGAGGAAGTGGAGAAGGCTGCGGCCAAGCGACGCGAGGACGTCAAGAACGGCGAGGATTCGCAAGAGGCCTGCGCTCTCGCGTCTGTATCGATACACGAGGCTGTCGATGGCGTCGCCGGCGTAAAGACGGTCAACACCGACGAGGACGGTAACTTTGAGTTCACCAAGATTAAGGCGGGCACCTATACAGTGGTAGTTATGGGCAGCGCGGCGGGATACGAATCCGTTTGGTCACTCACCACGACAGTTACGGCCGGGAAAAGGCAGAAGGTCAAACTGTCGGAACCGGCGCTGGCGTGTCAGTAGTCAGGAGCTAAGCCACGCCAAAAAGAACATTTACGTATAAGCTCCGCCGAGTTTTCTTTTTGGCCGCGGCGGCTCCGGTGTTGTGAGCTGAAAACACCCCGAATGCTGGCGCCAAGCTGCTTAACGCCGTTTTGATTAAAGCGTTGGGTGACCCGGCAGGATTGCTGCCCAGCGTGGGAGAGGCTCAGAATGGCGTCCTCCCGGGTTGGATTGGAGTCGGCCTACTCAGCGGAACCCCGTTGGGGAAGAGATCTCATCTCGGGTCGAGACGAATCGGCCGATATTAACCGACTTTGCGACGCGCGCGTTTCTTGACGGTCTCTCGCTCGATTCCCTTGCGGAATTGTTCAACGGCTTGAACGTATGACTCGGCGGCCCGCACGAGGTCGTCGCGGCACCCTTCGCACCGCGCAAGCGTCGCCGGATCCTTGAAACAGGTGTTTGGGCAAGTTTGGCTGAGAAAGAGCGCTTGCTTCAGTCCCTCAGCGGCCGCAAATACGCGCCGACGAGTGGCTTGCGGACTCCGTTGCTTCGCGCTGCGCGAGCTCGCCCGCCGAGCGTCCATTTTGTTGCCGGGACTCACGGGATGAGCGGACTCTCTTTGGACTCCCTTACTCTTCAACACGGCACCCTCTCTCGCTTCGCTTCGTATTCGAACGTTCGAGATTTCCGACGACATTCGCGCCATGGTTCCCCTCTTTCTCGACACTGAGCGAGGCCAACAGATCCCGCGGCACTCTACCCGGAGTCGCCCGAACCGTTGCGAGCCCAAACCGCGTACGACATCCTGTTCCTTATCCGAAGACATTATTTGTCCAAAGTGATCGCGGCGCAAGAGGATTTATAGGAATTAGCCTAGTTTAATAGGGTTTTCCTGAAATTAAACCTCGATCGGCCTATCTTCGCCTGAGCCGAGGCTATCCGCGTCATCACTTCTGCCACTCCTTCAACGCAGTGTTAGTAGGCACTCAACCCACTTGCCCATACCAACAGACGTGCAGAAAGCGAAAGCGGCTCAGCCCTTGGAGACATTCCGCTCGCCGCTACTCGAGTCAATGATGCAGCGCGGGCAATGGAACGAACTACTTTGGCCTCAGGCTCGCGCTGGCGTGCAAACGGAAGAATAATGAATGAAAAAAACGACCCGCAGACGACTAGGGTTAAGCAAACGCCCAGAGAGATTCCCTCCCAGGATTTCCCCTAGGGCGTTTGCAAAACCAGCAGATATCATGATGACCCGGATACGTGGGGAAAGCAACTTCTGAGTATGTCCCTCCAGAGTCGGCCTTCATCGTTGGTGCTCGAGTGGTTGTCTTTTCCGCCCTTCTTGATTCCGCTAAGTAGCTGATTTTAAATGACAAGTGCGACAGAAGAGCCACCGATAGTCCCGGCCGGTGCAGCGCGTCTTTGTGCCCACTACCCCCAACAGGGTATTCATATTTCTGAAAGGTGGGTATCTGCTTGACTCAGGTAGCCCCTAGGGATTGTGGTCGCGTCT
>CAZMNG010000644.1:0-3400 GCA_964567505.1 uncultured Chthoniobacterales bacterium | reverse complement strand
TTTGCAATTAACTAAATAGTTAGTTAATTAAAACGAGGATGAGATCATTACGCGCCAGCCGGTTGCCGGTGAAGCGAAAGCGAAATGCGGAAACCACCAAGACTGTGATTCTCGACGCTGCTCTGAGGGAGTTTGCCGAACAGGGGCTTGCGGGCGCGCGCATGGACGAAATCGCCAACATTGCGGCGGTCAACAAAGCGCTCCTCTATTACTATTTTGAGAGCAAGGAACAGTTGTTTATCGGGGTTATTCATCGTGCGTTCCTGACGATCACGGCTGCGCTCCACCAGGCACTGAGCGGCCCGGCGAGTCCCGGACAGAAGCTCATCGCGTTTCTGGATGCCAATTTTAAGGTTCTCGCTGCGGAACCGCTGCTGGCCCGATTGCTTGAGCGTGAAGTCGATATGTTCAAGATCATATCTCCGGCGACCATCAAAGGGCTTTTCGAGACAGACTTCTTCGAGCGGATCGTGCCGCTGCTTGACGAGTTTCGGGCGGTACTGGTCGACGGGGTGAAAGCCGGCGAGTTCCGCGCGGTCGACGTCGACGCAGTTCTGCCGATGTTGATCATGCTGGTCCGCACGGCGGCAAGAGGCATGCCGATGAGCAATCAGTTCCTTCCTCGCTCGCGAAGTCTCTCACCCGCTCGGCGGCGTGCAGCCGCAATTGACCTTATCAGGAGTGCCATATTTGCTGCCCCGGTTGAGCGGCCTGCCAGAATCCAAGCCGGATCCGAAAAATGAAACGCCAGCGCGCAGTCGCAATATTTCTCTCGGCGCTGTTCGTCGCCGCGTTAATCTATTACTTTTTTTCAACGAACCATACGCGCGGGCTCGTGATCGACGGGATCGTCGACGCGAATCAGGTTGTTGTAAGTCCCAAGGTCCAGGGTCTGCTCGAGCGTCTGGCGGTTGACGAAGGGAATTCGGTTTATGCCGGTCAACTGATTGCGAATCTCGATACCGCCGAGCTCAGCGCGGACAAGGATGCGGATCGAGCGTCGGTTGAGAACTTGCGAGGCCAATTAGCGCAGGCCGAAGCGAACTATCAACTGGCGC
Organism: uncultured Chthoniobacterales bacterium; assembly: GCA_964567505.1. Lineage (GTDB taxonomy): Bacteria > Verrucomicrobiota > Verrucomicrobiia > Chthoniobacterales > JAFAMB01 > JAFAMB01. The sequence goes on along the minus strand of CAZMNG010000644.1, from coordinate 2,342 downwards.
TGGAGGAGACAGCGGGCGATCTCGCCGGCGCCGAGGCACGGTACGCCGCTGCGAAATCGCAGCTCGATCTATCAAGGGCTCAGCTTCAGCGGAATCAAACCGATTACGACCGGATCAAAATGCTGGCGACAAAAGGCGTTTCCGCCAAGCAGGAGCTTGACCACACGACAGCAGATTTGCGCTCTCAGGAGGCGATGGTTGCTGCGCAGGAAGAGCAGGTTCGAGCGGCGGAGGGTGACCTTCGGCACGCACAGGCTGGTGAATATCGCAGACTCGCGGCGCAAGGCGCGATCGACTCGACCAAGGCTCAGCTCCAAAATGCGGAAGCGGAACTTGCTGCTGCGGCGGCTCGCCTGAGCTACACGAACGTGGTCGCGCCGATCTCTGGTGTCATTTCCGTACTCGTGGCGAGGCAAGGCGAAGTCGTGGGGCCCACCGCGCCGGTGGCGACCATCGTCGATCCGCGAAGTACATGGATCCGCGCCGGCGTGCCCGAGACTTTTGCGGCGAACATCGCAGTCGGTGAAAAGATCCGGGTTCAATTTCCCTCGGGTCGCGCCGTCGAGGGCACTGTACTCTGCAAGAGCGTCGAAGGGGATTTCGCGTCGCAGTATGACGTCAACCAGTTTGACCGCGACATTCGTTCGGTGTCGATCAAGATCGCGGTGCCAAATCCGGATCTGACCATTACGCCTGGCATGAGCGCAAAAGTGGTGCTCACGCCCGAGCAGTTGGGGCCCGGCGCGCCGTCTCCGAGCGTAGTTTTCAACCGGCAGGCAACATGATGCGCCCGTTCCAGGAGGAACCCGCAGTGATCAGGGTCGAACACGCGACTAAGCGATTCGGCGAGTTTACGGCCGTCAATGATATCTCGTTGACGGTAGTACCCTCCGAGACATTCGGACTCCTGGGTCCAAACGGAGCTGGAAAGAGCTCGCTTATTCGGATGATCACGACGGTTCTGCCACTCACAAGCGGGCGGATCACTGTGTGCGGGGAGGATGTCTCATTGAACCCGGATCGTGCGAGGCTTTCGATCGGTGTGGTTCCGCAGGCGCTGACGAGTGACACCGAATTGACCGTCGAAGAGAATCTCGACATTTACGCCAAGCTTTACGGCGTCAACCGGAACGTCAGGCGAAGGGCGATCAGCGGACTGCTCGAGATGGTTGGCCTTGCGGAGAGAAGAACGGCGACCGTTGGGACGCTTTCCGGCGGGCTGCGTCGCCGTGTGGAGATTGCGCGGGGGCTGGTGCACAGCCCGAAGATACTCTTTCTCGATGAACCGACCACAGGGCTTGACCCGGTTTCCCGAGTCGACGTTTGGGAGATGCTCCAGCAAATCCAGCGCGAAAGGCACGTCACCATATTTTTGACGACTCACTATATGGAAGAGGCGGACAAGCTCTGCGATCGGATTGCGATTGTTGATCAAGGGCGGCTGATCACGTTGGATACACCGCAAAACCTGAAGAGCTCAATCCCTGGAGCCACTCCCAACACATCGTTAAACGATGTTTTTGCCTACTACACCGGGCGAGGATTGCGAGCGGGTGGCGGTCTGGATCAGGAGCTGGCGAAAACCGGCGCAGGGAGACACTGAATGTCCACACAACGAATCTTTGCGATTATCGAGCGAGAGATGCGCAAGTTTATGCGCTCACCTGCGCTTGTCCTGATTTCGCTTGTGCTGCCGTTGATGCAGTTGGTGGTTTTGGGGAATTCGTTCGGCGGCAAAATCGTGGGCGCCCGAGTCGCTGTGGTTGATTCGGATCGGGGTCCTGAGGCGCGGCGGGTGTGGGAGGCGCTACAATCGGTCGAGTACAACGCAAAGACATTTCAGCCGATCCCTTACGCGAGCGAAAAGGCAGCGACCAAGGACGTACGTGCCGGGCGGATCCAGGGGGTGGTAATCATCCCGCCCGAATATTCGCGCCGCGTTTACTCAAATAATCGGCCGGAACTCGGGCTTGAACTGGACAATACCGATGCGTTTACCAGTTCGGCGATCGTCCAGGCATTGAGCGGGATGGTCATAACGCTCAACCAGCCTGCAGTTCAGTCCCGTTTGGCCGGACAGATTACCCTGCAACAGGTAGAGCTTTATCCCTACGTCCCCTACCTGCAGTACATGCTTCCGGGCGCGATAGCCCTTGCCATGTTTGTCTCGGTGATGATTGGAGGAGGGATGGCCTATATTGATGACAAATCTCGAGGCGTTCACGAGGGGTACCTGGTCACGCCGATCACCCGATTCGAGTTAGTTCTCTCAATGAACGTGGCCGGCACATTGAAGGCGTCTGCCGGAGGACTCTCCCTCATGGTCTTTGGATCATTGCTCG
>CAZMNG010000643.1:0-3411 GCA_964567505.1 uncultured Chthoniobacterales bacterium | reverse complement strand
ACGGGCCCGAGAAAGCCGGCAGCCTCGCGTCACGACGAGAGGGATTTTTTGCGAGGTTTAGCAAACATCCTGCCACGCCATTCCTCATTCCCGCGGTAATCTACCTGTTTGCTTTAACGATTTATCCATTTCTCTATTCGGTCGGAGCGAGCTTGTTCAACCTGAGCCTGACGAGTCCTAAACCCCCGTCGTTCGTCGGTCTGGCCAACTACAAGACCCTGCTCTCCGACGGCCTGTTTTTCACTGCGCTAGCTAATATAGGGCTAATCACGGTTAGCTCTGTCATCCTCGAATTCATCATCGGTTTTTCAATCGCTCAGCTTTTTATTGCTATTTCTGACATTCGCGCCTCTCACGTGCTTCGAACGGTTTACATCTTGCCCATGATGGTGACGCCAGTCGTCGTAGGTCTAATGTGGAGCTACATCCTGGATCCACTCTTTGGCATTGCGAATTACATCTTGGGAGTATTTGGCGTCCCTCCTCAACCGTGGTTTTCCTCTCCGAACACCGCCCTCTTGTCCATCGTGTTTATCAATGTCTGGCAGTGGAGCCCGTTCTTAATGCTGATCTGCATGACGGCGCTAATGTCAATTCCTAAGGACATGTACGAGGCCGCGCAAATCGACGGGGCGAAGTGGTACCACATCGTCACCCGTATCGAACTACCGATGATCCGTAACACGGTATTGGTCGGCGTCATCTTCCGCATCATCGACAATTTTCGCCTGTTTGACATCGTTTATGCTACCACCCGGGGCGGGCCAGGGCGCTCTACCGAGATCATCAGCCTGTACGCCTATCGTCAAATTTTTCAGTATTTTAACGCCGGCTACGGGTCGGCCTCGGCGGTGATCATCTTCATCATCGCGATGATCATTGCAACTTTCGCGGTGAAATTCCTTCCGAAGGAGGCAAGCCATGCGTAAAGCCAAACTGAAAAAAAGACTCTTGTTCCTGTTGGCCGCCATCATCACCCTACTGAACGTCGCGCCTTTGCTCTGGGTAGCCCTGTCGAGTTTTAAAACGCGTATCGAGATCTTTTCCACGCCCCCGGTCTGGATCCCGGAACGGTGGCAGGTGCAAAATTACATTGACCTCTTCAACACAAACGTTCCCTACCTAATTAATTCGCTCATTGTCACGCTCGTCTCGACTGGCGGTGTCTTGCTTCTGAGCGTGCCGGCCGCTTTCGGCCTGACGGCGTTCACCTTTCCCAAAAAACACGACTTGGAAATGTGGTTCCTTTCGGGACGCATGATGCCGCCCGTAGCCGCCGCGATCCCATTTTACCTGACTCTTCGCCAGATCAAGCTAATTGACACTCAAGTCGGACTGATCCTGCTTTACGTGGGCGTCGGTATTCCGCTGGCGGTTTGGCTCATCGCCTCGTTCATGCGGTCCATCCATCCTGCTATCTTTGAGGCAGCGAAAATTGACGGATGTAACTGGGGCCAAATCTTTTCTCGAATAGCCATTCCCTTGTCGTCCGGTGGGATCGCGACCGCCACGATTTTCATTACTATTTTCGCGTGGAATGAGCTTTTACTGCCGCTGTTTCTCACCGATCGCTTCGCAAAAACCTTTCCCGTGGTGTTGACGTCGTTTCAAGGCCAGACCGAGATCGCGTGGGAGCTCATGTGCGCGGGAGCGACGATCCAGGTCCTGCCTATCGTGATCCTCACCTTATTTGTTCAAAAATACATCGTCTCTGGCCTGACGCTTGGGGCGGTTAAATAGAAAGTGTGCCCCTTCTCGGGGAAGGTAAGTGTACCGCTTGAAGAAAGGAGCTTCTTCTCGATGAACACTGAATTCTTTACCTTTGGCGAAATACTTTGGGACTGCCTCCCTTCCGGTCGACACGCCGGTGGCGCTCCGTTTAACGTCGCCGCTCATATCGCGCAATTGGGCGGATCTGTTTGGGGTTGCGGGTCCATTGAAATTCTTCGATGTGAATCAGCGGCCTCCGTTTGCGGATCCGAAACGGATTGTCGAATTAGCCGCGCGCGCCGATGTGCTCAAGCTCAACCATGACGAAATCGGCCACATCGCTTCAAATCGTACTGGACACCGCTTGCCGCCTGGGCGCGATCGTCGCGTCGCGTGACGGAGCGACGCCTCTGCTGCCGAAGGACTTGATCCGCGAGTTTAGAGCCAACCTAAACGCTGAGGAGTAGCTCGCAAACATTACCTCACCATCACGCAGTATTCGTTACTCGCGAACATCGAGCGCGCCGGCCAACTGGGCCACACCGTCCTAGCCAAGCGATAAATCGTTCCACTGTAATCATCGGAGATCAGCACTGAGCCGTCGTTCGCCGGCTTAACGTCGACCGGCCGCCCCCACTGGCTCTGCGACCGGTCGTCGAGCCACCCCGTCACAAGATCAATCTGTCGTCCTGGCCGCCTGCCTTGCCACGGGAAGAAGATTACCTTGTATCCCGCCTTGCGGCTCCGGTCCCATGATCCGTGCAGCGCGATCGCGATCCCTTCACGGAACGGCTCCGGCGTTTTGCTGTCCTGAAATTCATCAGGCGGATGATCGTCAATGTAAGAGGTAATCCGTTTTCCGTAATCGATCGATCCGCTGTCCTGCCAGCTGTTCCGGAACGGATAGAGAATGTCATCCGATTCGCCCACATAGAGGTACAGCCTATCTTCGCTCCGATGGAGCGCCATCCCCTGCGGATTCTGCAAGTCTTGGATCAAGGCCGAAACTGCCGCCGTTCCGTTGGCTTGAGGCCGAAGGAGTAAAATGCTTCCAAGCCCTGGTTGCGCCACGAAAATCTCGCCGGTCGAGAGGGGCATGATGAATCTTGCACCTGGAATGCTAGCAACGACAGAAATCTTGAATCCAGGTGGTACCATCAGCACACGATCCTGATCGAAAGGAACGTCTCGAAGCGCTGGGGGAACCTCGACGGTCGTTGGGACAAGCGCGTTCAAGGGCTCAACGGCGGAGGAGCTAGTGGCACCAAGCTGAACCAGCGCCGATGCGAACAAGATGTCGACGACCGCAACAGATCGGCTGATCAATTTCCAGTGGCGGATGAATGACCGTTGCGCGCTCATTGAGCAGATGGTCTTCATATCTTTCCGGCTGGGCCATAACAAGCTTCTTCTCCCCTTCAAAGGCAAACCTTTGATCGCACACGCGGTAGATACGCTGCTGGCCTCCTCGGTCGATGAGATCATCGTCGTCCTGGGGCATGAGGCCGATCGGGTGAGAGCGGCGATTGGAGAAAGGCGAGTGAGATTCGTAGAGAATTGCAATTATCATGAAGGTCTCGGCAGTTCTGTCCACGCTGGATTTGCGGCAGTGTTGCAACTTTGGAGGCTTGACCTGATAAGCGGGCTGCTAAGAGCGCGTTTGAAAAGTCTCGTCATACTGCCAACCTACGCACCATGAGC
>CAZMNG010000642.1:0-3419 GCA_964567505.1 uncultured Chthoniobacterales bacterium | reverse complement strand
ATTGAAGGACGACGGGATTCGAAGTGGGACCTGGGAGAACGTGGCTCTGGTGGCAGGTGCCATCATCTATGATTTTCAAGCCCATCGCCTCAACGAGATTTATCCCGATAAAAGGCTCGCTCAAGCCGCACTGCATACTCTTCGCCCGGGTATCTTCCCTTTAGGCGCACAGGGGGCAGGTCGCATGGCTATGCAGGGCTTCTTCTTCGGATGGCCGGTTCACTCAGGCCAGGGCGGCGCGTTTCGGCACCTAGGGGACATAAAGATCGCCGCGTTCATCGTGATCAACGCCCTCGGATCGATAACCGATCGGGACGGCTATGTCGTCAAGGACACCCGTGGTCCCGGCCAATCCAACAAGATCAAAGCGTCCCAGTTGCTGGCTCATTTGCCCGAAAGCAGAGGCGACAGTTGGACGCCGCCGGACGGAACGCCACGCCGACCCGGCAGAAATAACACGACGATTAGTTTGGTGGTCACCAACCAGAAACTCACTTACGCCGAGCTCCAGCGCTTAGCCGTCCAGGTTCACACCTCCATCGCCCGGGCGATCCAGCCTTTTTCCACCCAGGCTGACGGGGATACGCTGTTCGCTGTCTCAACCGAAGAGATCGCTGCCGAGTTTGATTTCGGTGATCTAAGCACGATCACCGGCGAAGTCATGTGGGACGCGATCCTGGCAAGCGTGCCGGAGGAACCAGCGTTCAATCCTCCCGCTCATCCCGTGGAAATTTCGCCGGACGATCTAGCCGCATACCGAGGGAGTTATCGATTTGGGCCGAATGCTCTTTTCAAGATCACGATCTCCAACGGGAAGCTGATGCTCGATCCCGGCACAATCGAGTTCTTCGATTTACAGCCTAATCGGCCGGTGCCGCTGCAACCCATCTCCACGACCGAGTTCTACATCGAAAGCCGATACCACACGCGCATATCATTCGAGCCCGATTCGTCCGGTAAAGTTACCCGCGCACTGATCAATCCAGGGCAATGGCAGCAGAGCGGTATTCGCGAGTCAGACTGAAGGGTCGTGTCTGCCGACGTAATCCGGCAGCCGCCGGATCACGTGGGCAGACACGACCCTTAGACAGAAGTTTCCGCAGGGACACCTCAAATATTGGACTAGTTGCGTCGTTATCACTGCGCTTCTTACGACAATAAGGTAATAAAGCCGGCGACAACACCCGCAACGCCTGCCGCGACGATCATCAGTTCGATGAAAGCTTCAACGCGGGAACGGATTGCGTCTACCCGGGAAGAGCAGACAGAAACGGAGTTGGTCTCTCTGAAATGACTAACGAAAGGTACAATCGTTCTTTTCGCTGCACCCAGGCAGTGTGAAGCATCTGGATCGGTTAGCATGGAACGACCTGTTGGTTCCGCCTTCTTCACCGTTCGGCGTTCCGGAGATCTGTCTCGGACAAGCGCAGCACCGCATGCAGTAATCGACAATGTTTTCACCCAAACAGCGTCCAACAAAATTCCTTACCAGAACAGATACAGTTCGTGAAAAAATCGACCAGAACAGTTTGCGCCGCCTTATGCGAAGTGCCATGAATGCTCAAACGCGGTTCACGGTTCACATCTGCCGTTCGCCGTCACGCCAATATGCCTACACGCCCAAACCCCGATACACCAACACGCCGAAACGGTTCTCCCCCCGCCTACCTGGCGCTGGCCAATTCCCTCGAGATCCAGGTCCAGGCAAATGTTTTCCGCCCCGGAGATCGGTTGCCATCCGTTCGATCTCTGTGCGGGGATCACCGGCTAAGCATGGAAACGGTCCTGCACACACTCAGGGTTCTTGAAGACCGCGGCATTGTTGAAGCCAGACCCAGAAGCGGATTTTATATCAAGTTCAGAAATCAATCGCCGGAACCGCTGCCGCAGGTTCTCCAATTAGAATCATCGCCGGTTGAAATCAGCAAGCTGCGTTACCAGGCAAGATCCATTGGGCATTCCAAAGGCGTCGTTCCACTGGGCCTCGCGGCACCGTCTCCGGAAATCCTCCCGACCGCAAAGCTAGGACGCATGATCTCCGTGCTTGCCCGGTCGGCGTCGGCAGAAATGGTAGCTTACGGCGATCCCGCCGGTCACCACAAACTGCGTCAACAGTTGGCGCGCCGGTCGAGCGATTGGGGATGCCTCATGAAACCGGAGGACTTTATTGTCACCAACGGCACCGCCGAAGCGATCTCACTGGCACTGCGGACTGTCTGCCCGCCCAACTCCGCCGTTCTAGTCGAGTCTCCGACTTACTACGGAAGCCTTGAGATGATCGAAAGTCTCGGGTTGCGCGTCGTTGAACTGCCCACAGATCCACGGACCGGGGTTTCGTCCGACGATATCGAACACGCCGTTCAATCGATCCCGAGGATTGGCGCGTGCCTGCTGGTAACGAATTACTCCAACCCGCTTGGGTGCACCATGTCAGTCGAAAAGAAGAAAAGCCTGGTCTCGACTTTAGCAAAGTATCAAGTTCCGCTGATCGAAGACGATATTTACGGTGACCTTTGTCCGCCCGGAGGTTGGCGTCCGGTCGCGGCGAAGGCTTTTGACACCGAGGGACTCGTCCTTCTTTGCAGTTCGATTTCTAAGACGCTGGCGCCAGGATTGAGAGTAGGTTGGATTGCGCCGGGCCGATTCCGGGATCAGATTCTGCAACTTAAAACAAATCAAACACTGGCTTGCCCGACGATTAACCAATTGGCAATTGCTGAATTCCTGGAACACGGCTCGTACGATGCGCACCTGAGGAAAATTCGAACATTCTTTGCCGACCAACTGCAACGTTTCAGCGACGCAGTTTCGCGCTACTTTCCGCCGGCAATCAGAGTCTCGCGACCGCAGGGCGCATTTGTTTTATGGATCGAGTTCGATTCTAAACTGGACACAACAGAACTTGCCGCCCGAGCAATGAACGAACACCGGATTGCCATTGCACCGGGATGCATCTTCTCTGCGAACGGAAAAAGTTTCCGCAACTGCATCCGCATCAGTTGCGGTTACCCATGGTCCGCCCGCATCGAACACGCGATCAGGACCCTGGGCCTTTTGGCGAAGTGACGAACGCGTCGGTGCGTGAGCCGTTCTTTGCGGGGTCTCGACAAGACCGCATTCCGGGGAAAAACGCAATTTAGGGAAGAAAAGGCCCGGCCCGCTGCCAAGGGAGAGTCGGCACTCTGCCCCTTGGACCTTGCTCTTTAATCGGTTCTGCTCTAATCAAACTGCGGTGAATGACAGGGGACGGGAAATGGGGACAGGCGCTGGGTCAGATCTGAATGGCGGTAAGTCAAGATTTGGGACGGTCGCCTGGCCAGGATTGCATCATCCAATCTCGAACTCGAACTCGAACTCGAGACTTATCGTGATCGTACTCGTGCTCGTACTCGATTGGCGGGCGTGTTGTCGCTCGGTGG
>CAZMNG010000641.1:0-3420 GCA_964567505.1 uncultured Chthoniobacterales bacterium | reverse complement strand
GCCTATCTGAAGGCAGATGAAGAAGTCGTTTTTGTCCGAGACCCGGCACTTTACGGTTCGCGCCGGCGCCTGATTCTGGATGCTATGTCATTCGCCCTCGGCGCCGCCATTCGGCGACCACTGGAACGGATCCTGGCTCTTGTTGGCCAGATACTGCCGGAGATAGGCGCGGATCATGGGTTGGACATCCCGATCGGCGAAAATCCCAATTCCGCCGCCGCCGGCATCAAAATTCCCGGTCGCAGGATTTGTGTTTAATCCGAAATAAGGATTGTGGCCGCCACCGACAACCGTGTGGAAATGGTATCGGGCTTTGACCTTGTCTAACGCATTCGCCAGTCGGGTTCCCTGTTCGTAGGGCGACAATTTGTCAATGTCGCCGTGAACGATAAGCATTGGCGGCTCATCTTTGTGGACATACGTCACCGGACTGATTTCTTTGATCAAGTCGGCGTTGCCCTCGTTTTCAGGACCTAACAGGACCGCCGCAGCTGTCGGCAACGGCGCGAAGTCGCTTACACCAAACAGGTCGATAACGCAGTGGACGTCGCTGGTGACGTTCAAGTTCTCGCCAACATCGAACTTGGAATGGCCGCCTGTTGCGCCAAGCATTGCCACCAGATGACCGCCGGCTGATTCTCCGATCAAAGCAACACGATCGGGATCGTATCCGTAGTCGCTCGCATGCGCCTTCAACCAACGTACGGCGGCTTTGCAATCCTGAATTTGTGCAGGCCAAAGCGCTCCAGGAGCCAATCGGTAGTTAATTGACGCCATTGCATATCCTTCCCAAAGAAGATCAAGATTGTTGGGGTTGATGCTGTCTCCGGCTTTGTCCCCGTGAGCCCAGCCTCCCCCATGCACAAAAGCGACGAGCGGCTCGCCTCTTTCGTTTGTGGGGATATAGAGGTCAAGCTGCTGTTGCGAGCCGCCTCCGGCGACATACGGCACGTTGACAATCCATGAAACACTGTAGGCGGTCGAAGGATACGGCCGGCGCGTTCGAGAACGGGTCTGTGCCTGTGCGGTTGGAAGCGAAAGCATACAAATTGCCGAAGCGGCGGTTACAATTGAGAAGCGCGAGAATTTCAAACACGTCCTGTTTGTTTATCGTCCTGTCTGTTTGGGGGATCGTTCACCTGTGTCGCATCCGAAGACTCTGCCAGCTGCCGTCGGTGGACCACCCGCCGTCGACGGGAAGAGCCTGACCGTTGATGAATCCGCTCTGGTCGGGGTCCGCAAGAAAGAGGATGGCGCGCGCGATTTCGCCGGGTGTTGCAAACCGTCCCATTGGATTGCGGCCAAATATATCTTCGTCTGTGTAGCTGCCGCCGGCTTGATCGGCGACATCCATTTCGGTCTTCACCCAGCCGGGACACACGGCGTTACATCGGATCCCGCGCCCGCCCCACTCCGCTGCAAGCGTGCGGGTGAGTCCGATTAATCCATGTTTCGACGCGTTGTAGGCGGATCGATCGCAAATGCCCAGCAAACCGGCAATCGACGCGACGTTCACAATGCTCCCCGAGCGACGTTGCAACATAATTTTGCCGACGGCCTTCGATAGCAGAAACGGCGCAACGAGATTGACGTCGAGCACCTTCCGGAATGCTCTCGCCTCCGAATCCTCAGCCGGCGCGATCAGACTGATGCCCGCGTTATTCACGAGCACGTCGACTCGGCTCCAACGATCGCACACTCTGCCGATGACGCGCTCGACGGTACGCTCGTCCGACAGGTCACCGAGGTACTCTTCGGCCTCGCCCCCATGTTCTCGCGCAGCGGCCAGGGTCGTTGCGCATGACTTCAGATCCAATACCGCAACTCCATATCCCGCCTGCGCGAAAACTTCGGCTGTCCGGCGCCCGATACCTTGCGCTGCGCCTGTAATAATCGCGACTCGCATCAGCTTGATAGAGATTTGTTAGTCCGTTGCATTTTACCCGGTTCAATGACCGGCGCTTCCGGAAACTGCAGATCGCAACGATTTATCGCATAAATCTTGTTGAGAAATTCATTTCCAACTCTGATTCTTAACCTGAATCCGGGCCACCGGATCGCGTCATTCATCCCCCAAATATTATCCCCCAGAGTATGAGAACACCTGTCAGAATCCTGCGCAGAGCCGGGTTATGCACCCTGCTCGCGACAAAAGCAGTCAAATTCAGTCTCTTTCTATCAATCATCGGTGCCGTTATAGCGCTGTTGCTTCCGGTCACCGGTTCGGCGGCGGACGCCAAAGCGGTTTATTACTGGGTCTCGCACGGATCCCCGACGGACCCGGTGTGGACCTATTTTCTACAAGGCGCCGAACAATGGGCAAAGGACAACGGTGCCGAGGTTCGGACTTCATTCCATAGCGGCGACGTTCCCTCGCAGCAGGAGGCCGTCCGCGCAGCAATCTCGGCAAAAGCCCGCGGAATTGTGACCAGCACGCCCGATCCCGGAAGCCTGACCAAGGTAATCGCGGAAGCGCATGCCGCAGGTATCCCGGTGATCATTATGAACACTGAGGACAAGACCAGCGGTCGCGACGCGTACGTCGGTGGAGACAACGTTGACATCGGCCGTCGCTGGGCACAGTACCTCGTAGATCACAACTTCGTGAAAAGCGGCGATTTCGTCTGGATGCCCGTGGAAGTGCCGGGCGCAACTTATCAGAAACTCGAGACCCAGGGGATCGAGACCGTCTTCAAACCGCTCGGCATCACCTATGAAATAACCGAGACGAAACTCGACCAGGCCGAGATCATTACCCGGATGTCAGATTACCTCACCGCGAATAAGAGCAAAGTGAAAGCAATCATCGGGCTCGGTGACCTGGTCACCGGCAGCATTAAACGCGTGTTCGACCAGGTCGGCATGAAAGCAGGTGAAATTCCTGTGGTTGGCTGGGGCAACTCGACCGATACGGCGCAGGAAGTCCTGGATGGATACGTGAATGCCGCGATGTGGCAGGATCCTCAGGCAACAAGCTATCTCGCACTCTCGCTGGCCGCCATGACCGCCAGTGGAATTCCACCCGGATTTGATATCACAGTGGGCACTCTTTACGGGAAAGATAAGGCCGCGACTTATCTCAAGATCATGCAGGGTTCAAAAAAATAAACAGGTCCGGCTTCGTTGTTAGAAAAGCTTGTCTCCAAACCTGAGTTTGGGCCGCTGGTCCTGCTCATCATTGAGATCGCTGTCTTCACCGCGTGGTCACCGGCATTTGTCTCGCCTGGTAACATCAGCAACCTGCTCGCGTTCACACCCGAGCTCGGAATGATTACCCTGGGGATGACACTCCTGATGACCGCCGGTGAATTCGATCTCTCTGTCGGGTCGGTGTTCGGGTTCGCCCCGATCATCATGTGGACCGTTTACAACACGCGCACAGCTTCGCTCGAAGTCGGATTTCTGGCGGCGATGGCGATC
>CAZMNG010000640.1:0-3420 GCA_964567505.1 uncultured Chthoniobacterales bacterium | reverse complement strand
CTTCGCTAAAGCCGATAGCGAAGAGATCGTCCCGCCAAAAAAGCGACAACTCCCGTTGCTCAGCCTGGGTAGCTTCAAGATACCTGCGGAGCTTTCCGAGAAAATTTCAGCCAAGACCATGAGCGAATGCGGAGTCTTGCCGCTGTATCTTCACGACAAGCAGCTGACGGTCGCGATCGCTGGGGATCGGCCGCGCCCGGAGCAGATCAGCCGGATCACCACAGAACTTGGCGGCCGAATTACCGCCCGTTTTGTCCAGGTCCTCTTGGACCAACTCGAAGTCACTATCAAGAGCAACGCTGTCATGGAAGTGGCCTCGCTTACCAAGCGCCTGGCCGAGGCAGCCGAAGGCTACGCCAAGAGCGAGTCTCAGGAAATCAATCGGATAGACACGGTCCAGGTCCAGGAACGGATCGTTAGCGAGGACGCGACGGTCATCGATCTCGTCAACACGATGCTGACCCACGCCGATAAGACCCTCTCGACCGATATTCATCTGATCCCGTTCCGCAACTGCGTACGGGTTTGTTTCCGGACAGACACCCTTTTGCACGATTTTCCCGATCCGATCCCCAAGGCGATTTACCAGGCTATCTGCAACCGGATAAAGTTGATGTCGACCATTGATATCCAGCCTACGTCGATCGCGCAGCACGGCCGCTTCTCGGTCGAAATCGGAGCAAAAATGATCGAGGTGCGCGTCTGCTCACAATCAACGATTCACGGCGACCACGTATCTTTGCGCCTTGCGGAGGCTAACGCGGCTCTGCAGACCATTCGCGAACTGGGCTTTGAGCAGCACGAAATCGATATACTGCAGCGATCCATTGACAGTGATCATGGCCTGACTCTGGTCTGCGGTCCGACCGGTTCCGGGAAAAGCACAACTCTCTACGCGACGCTTTTCTGCATCGACCGGGTCAAATACTCGGTGATGAGCGGCGAGGATCCGGTCGAGCGAGAAATACCGTTGGTACTCCAAACCGAAGTCAGTCCGCCATTGACGTTTGATCAATTTATCGCAGCAGCCCTGCGTCGAGATCCCGACTACATCATGGTAGGCGAGACCAGAACGGAACAAACCGCCGTTGAGCTTATTCGCGCAGCTGAAACCGGTCATATCGTCTACACCACGCTCCACACCAATACGGCTGCGAGTGCCCCCCACCGGCTGATCAACCTCGGGATCCAACCCTACATGGTTGCCGATACGCTTTCTTCGGTAATAGCCCAGCGGCTTGTTCCGAGGCTCTGCCCGAACTGCTCGTTTCCGGCGTCCCCTCCTAGCGAGCGGGATCTGGAGGTAAATGGAATTTCGCGATCGTGGTTTGGCACCAGGTCCAATTTCAAGGACGCTCGTGGGTGTACGCAATGCAATCACACAAGTTTTCGGGGTCGCCTATTGCTCGCGGAAAGTTTCGTCGTCACTCCTCGGATGAGACAACTCATCTCCAACAAAAATCCCTCCTGGGATATCCTCGACGAACAACTCGCGCAAGGCGGTAAGTCTGTTTACCAGAAAGCGGTCGAAGCCAGCGCCCGCGGACTGATCCCGTTCAAACTAGCGATTCAGTTCCGGACAGAAGAAGCGATTGGAAAGGCGCCCGTCTCGGGGCGGCTGGTCAACGAAAACTAACCATGCCCGAATTCCAATACCTCGCGATTCGACCGGGCGAACACAAAATCACAAAAGGGATTGCTGAGCGCCCAAGTCTGCAAGCGTTTGAAAACGATGCGGTAGACCGGCGTTTAGCCATTCTCAAAGTCGAGAGGAAGAGGGAGGAGCACGAAGAAAAGGTCAGCCGCGCAAATATACCTCTCAGGGTAAAGATCACATTCTTTCAGCAGATGGCCACCTGCTACAAGCTGCAGGTCCATCTGGCAAAAGCGTTTGACATCATTCAGGACGCCTGCGCCAACCAAACTTTCAGGACGATCCTTGGCGAGGTCAAAGAGGAAATTGAAAGCGGCGGAAAAATCCACGCCGCGATCGCCAGATACCCGAGAATTTTTGATCCCGTCACGCTTGCTCTGGTCGCCGTGGGAGAAGAAGCCGGCGTGATGGAAAAAGTGTGCCGCCAGATCAAAACCCTGCTGGCGCGCAACCAGCAGGTGCAGAGAAAACTCAGGTCGATCATGATCTACCCGGCGATCGTTTGCTCGGTGCTCACTATCTCGCTTTATATCCTGACGACCCAGGTGATCCCGAAATTTGCGGTGATCTTCGAATCGGTCCATATGAGCCTTCCTGTGCCTACACAGATCCTCATGAGTATATCCAAGGCTGCGACCGGACATCCGCTGCTGACGCTGGGACTGGCGGGAGCATTCCTTTATCTCGTTGTTCAGTTTCCCCGGATTTTCCGCCACGTCCACCAACTTCACCGGCTTTCCTTACGACTCCCGGTAATCGGTGTCATTCAGCGCCAGGTGATTATGGCAAATTTCGCCCGGACGTTCGGCAACCTGATCGATGCGAATGTCACACTGATTCGTTCGCTGAGCCTGGTCAGGGACGTGTCCCCGAATTTCTGCTATCGGGCGATGATCGCCAATGCCACCCTGGCGGTCAACGAGGGTCGGAAGATGTCGCCGCTATTTACCGACAAGGATGTCTTCAACAAGGACTTTATCAGACTCCTCCAATTCGCGGAAGAAACCGGCCAGACCTCGGCAATCCTTGCACCGCTCGCCGACGAGCTCGATGAAGAGCTCAGTGTCTTGATTGATGACCTGAAGCCCGTGATCGAGTCGCTCATTATTGTGGTAATCGGGATAATCCTTGGAGGCGTTTTATTGGCCCTGTTCTTGCCGATCTTTAATATCTCCCAAGCGATCAAGGCATAATCTCCTGTCCCCGCCCAAGATAGGGGTCTTCGTTCGCGCCTCGAAAAATCAGACGTGGCGGAACTTCCGGCAAAGTACATGTTATTTCGGGGACAGCACACTAAACCGGTTGATATGAAAAGACGAGTTGTTCCGACGCAATGAGAACGATCGAAGATATTGTACAGGAGGCTTGTGCGTTGGACACCTCGGAAGGGGTCTTAGCGACGCACCGGGAAGAGGGAATGATCAACTTGACAAGCTCCATTAAGGCCCTGTACGGCAACAGCTTAATCGACACGAAAACTTTTGCGGAAAACTCTGGCCCAGCGTAAATGATGCAGTTTCTGTCCAGTTATCCATGGCGCTACTATCTCAAAACATTTTTCAGGAAGGCTCGCACGGCGAGGGGAGTTTTATTAGTCAAGGAAGACCGAGTTTCGATTCTCTCGCCGGTCGGAGGGAAGCTGGTGTTTTCTAGCGGGCTAAGGGAACTCGAAGGGGCGCCTTCGTTAACCAATTCCAGTAGACCGGGACTGGACACAGCCTTCCGTAGCGAAGCCCTGGCTGATCGATCCGTCAATCACTCGTTTG
>CAZMNG010000639.1:0-3426 GCA_964567505.1 uncultured Chthoniobacterales bacterium | reverse complement strand
GCGGCCAATAAGCCCGCATAGGGCCCAACGGTCAAGCCGTAGCGCCCAAGCCCGCTTGCTATCACCAGACCCGTTATCCCCGACGGCCGGCCGAGCGACGGCAATCCGTCATCGGTCATCGGGCGGAAACCGACTCTGATCTCTGCGAGCGTTGCATTCTTCAGCCCGGGAGCGATTCGCAGACCTTCCCGAAGTATGTCGGCAACGCCACCGGCAGTGACTCGAAAATCGAATTTGGTGCCACTTTCACGGGTCGCACCCATAACAACGAGTGAATCGGGAAAGCCAAGCAGGTAATAGTCGCTAAGGACTGGAATAATCAATGGCAACGCCTCAGTCCCTTCTTCGTGAACTTTTAAATGCAGGATCTGGCCGCGCTGCGGTTCAATCCCGAGCTGCAGGCCAAGCGGCCGGCAAAGATCGGTTGACCATGCGCCGGTTGCCACGATCACCGTATCCGCGCTGATGAATTCGCCACCGACAGTTACGCCGGCCACGGTATTGTCCGAGCTTTCCAAAGCAGCTGTTCCGGAGACTTGCGTTGCGCCGACCTTCAGTGCCGCATTTATCAACGCGTTTCGGAAACTTTCACCGGAAACGCGAGCCGCGCCGCTCAGATGAACACCGGCCAGACTGGAATCGAGGTATGGAAACAGCTCCTTCGGACCACCGGGATTGAGCAAACGGACCCGGCCGATATCCTTGATCCCGCGGTCCAGATATCTGTGTAATCGAAACACAACAGGATTAAGTTGTGATATCGATTCCCCGACGACCAGGCCGCCGACGACTTGGTACTCAACTCCGGTTTCACCGGCTGCAGCGAGCTTACGGACCAGTTCAGGGTAATATCTGGCGGCCGCGAAAGAGATCTCTTCATAGCGCGGGTCCGTGCTTTTGGATAACCAAGGGCAAACGATTCCGGCACCGGCGTAAGTTGCTCGCCCCGAAACATTGCTGTCGATCAAACAAACCTCCGCGCCGAGTTGAATCAGATGAAATGCTGCGCTCGCCCCAACGATTCCGGCACCGACAACAATGATTCTCATGCGGCAGCAATTTCTATCATAAATATTCTTATCCTGCTCAAGAAACTGTCCCAAACACGCATTAACGGAGCGCCATTCTGATGAATGCTCAGGCGCGAATGATCGCGAGTCGTGGTGTCCGACCCCTGATCGGGCAGATTTGAAGATTGTTTTGAGCAGAATCGTTCTCTATCATGACAGGTCTCATGTCGAAAAATATTTTGGCGTTTCTGTTAGGGCTGGTCTCTCTGACCGGCATAGGGAGCGTTTGGGCGGAAGGAAAGGTTCAACTCACGATTGAGAGTTGGCGCAACGATGATTTGAAGATCTGGCGGGACACGATCTTGCCCGCCTTTATGAAAGAGCATCCGGATATCGAACTGGTCTTTTCACCGACCGCGCCGACGGAGTACAACGCGGTTCTG
Source organism: uncultured Chthoniobacterales bacterium (assembly GCA_964567505.1). Lineage (GTDB taxonomy): Bacteria > Verrucomicrobiota > Verrucomicrobiia > Chthoniobacterales > JAFAMB01 > JAFAMB01. Next base: position 1,973 of record CAZMNG010000639.1, on the reverse strand, counting down.
GACGCGAAGCTCAAGGCCGGTACGGCGGGCGATTTGGTTGCCTGCCGTCCCTTCGACAAATCTCTGGGAATTTACAATGCAGGCCAACTCGTCGCGTTGAACGATCTGCCCGGGATGGAAAATTTTTCGGAGGTCGCAAAGGCGGCGTGGTCGACGGACGATGGCAAGACCACATTCGCGGTTCCGATGGCTTCGGTGATCCATGGTTTTCTCTACAATAAAGCGATCTTCCAGGAGTTGGGTCTAAGCGTTCCTGCCACTGAGAAGGAATTCCTCGCCGGGCTCGAGAAAATCAAGGCTAACGGAAAATATATTCCGCTTGTCATGGGCACCAAGGACCAATGGGAATCGGCCACGATGGGTTACCAGAACATCGGACCGACGCTGTGGGACGGCGAAATCGGTCGCAAAGCGCTCATCAGCGGGTCCGCCAAATACAATCAGGGCGGGTTCCTCGCCGCGTTCGAAGCCGTCGCAAAGTGGAAACCCTACCTGGCGCCAGGCTACCAGGCTCTGGCTTATCCTGATTCGCAGAATCTCTTTGCCCAGGGACGCGGAGCGATTTATCCAGCCGGGTCGTGGGACATCGGAGTGTTTCGCCAGATGAATCCCAAGCTGGACCTTGGCGCGTTTAAGCCGTATTCGTTCGAAGGCAAATCCGAGGTTGTGATCGACGACCATCCCGACATTGCCTTGGGGCTCAATGCTGCCAGCAAGAACCAGGAAGCTGCGCGCACATTCCTGTCCTGGGTCGCTTCGGCCGAATTCGCGCAGCTTTACGCCAACGCACTGCCCGGCTTCTTCCCGCTCGCCAACGTGCAGTACACGCTCGACGATCCGGTGGCTCAGGAATTCGTGAACTGGCGCAAAGACAATAAGGCGTCGTTCCGTTGCTCCTATCAAATCCTTTCCCGCAACGCCAACCCGAACAATGAAAACGACCTCTGGAACGCGTGCGCTCAGATTCTGAACGGCACGGAGACGCCGCTGCAGGCTGCCGATTTTGTGCAAAAGAATCTGGCCTCCTGGTACAAGCCGCAGCAAGGCAGCTAAATGCCGAACCGTCGCTCTTTTCCGTTTCATATTCTGGTTTTCCTGGCCCCGGCGGTACTGATTTACACAGCGTTCATGATTTATCCGCTGTTTGATTCTCTCTGGCTTTCCCTGAGCAACGGAGGGCCGGGAGGCCTACCCGTTTTTGTCGGCGTCCAAAACTATCAAACGCTGTTCAGCCAGGAGCAATGGGCGAAACCGTTCTGGAACGCCCTCCGAAACAACGCGCTTTTTTTTATCATCCACATGCTCGTGCAGAATCCTGTTGGACTGATTCTTGCCGTTCTTCTCGGAACTCGGATCCGAGGAGCCTGGATCTATCGAACGATCTGTTTCACGCCAACCATCCTGTCGGTTGTTATCATCGGGTTTGTCTGGAAGTTGATTTTGAACCCGGCGTGGGGCATCTCGCGTACGATCTTGCAAACGATCGGACTGAGCAGCCTGGACACCCCCTGGTTGGGCCTCGAATCCACGGCTCTTGTGACGCTTTCGCTGATTTCCGTCTGGCAAAACGTGGGCATACCGATGATGCTTTTCCTCGCGGCTTTGCTCCGCATTCCAGAGGAATTGCTCGAAGCGGCCAGGGTGGATGGCGCAGGGACCTGGAAAACATTCTGGCGTATCCAGTTTCCCTTGATATTGCCGACCGTAGGCATCGTCTCGGTCCTGACGTTTGTGGGCAACTTCAATGCGTTCGAACTCATCTACGCCACCCAAGGTGCGTTGGCTGGCCCTAATTTCGCCTCCGATATCCTCGGGACGTTTTTCTTCCGCACGTTTTTCGGTTATCAGCTGCAACCCGCGGATCCTTACATGGGTTCTGCGGTCGCGGGGATCATGTTCATCATTATCCTCGCCGGGGTGTTGATTTATCTGTTCGGTTGGCAACGCCGATTGCAGGAAATCCGCTACTGAAC
>CAZMNG010000638.1:0-3454 GCA_964567505.1 uncultured Chthoniobacterales bacterium | reverse complement strand
GGAGCTTCTCGATCATGTCCCGGTAAAAGGAGGCATTCAGAGAAGGGAAAAAGCGGAGGCGGTCGACCGTCGAGTCGTACCGGTCGAGATAATCGACCAAATATTCGGGGAGGCCTTCCTTGACCAGAAGTGCTTCCTCGAGTTCTTTCGGGAGGCTGCGGAAATACTGGGTCATCACCCAGATCGTAAACGGCATAGTGAATATCAGGTATGTCACAACGAGCCCCTGTCGCGTATTGAACAGGCCCAGTTGCTTCAACATGACGAACAGGCCCGACAGTACGGAGATCTGCGGGAACATCGTCATCGTCAGCACCAGGTAGAGCACAGGCGCCTTGTACCGAAATGGAAGGCGACCGAGCGCATAGGCGCAGAGACTACCGAGTGCGAGCGAGATCAGCACCGTCGAGCCGGCAACGATGATCGAATTAATCAGGCTCTGGACAAACCGCGCATCCCTGAATACGGCTTGATAGTGATCGAGCCCGAGCGCTTTCGGCCAAAGATCGGTCGAAAACAGATCGTTGCTGGGCCGGAACGACGAGACAAGCGCGTAAAGGAACGGGAACAGATTGAAAACGAGGATGACGGCCACGAGGAGATAGAACAAGAACCGTAGCAGAGGGGATTTGTTATCTTGTTCTTTCATTGGAAGCTGGCCTTGCTGAATCGAGTGTAAATCACCACGAATATCATGATAAATACCAGGATTGTGAGTGAGGTCGCAGAGCCAACGCCAGCATCCAGGAATGCGATGAGCTGCTGCTGGTTGTAGACCGCTACTGTGGCCATGTTCCCCTGGCCACCGACCATGATGTAGAAGATGTCGAACACGCGCAGAGCGTCGAGCGTTCTGAAGATCAGAGCGACGAGCAGCGTGGGGGTAACGAGCGGGAGAGTGAGCCAGAAAAACTTTCGGAGTGCGGTTGCGCCATCAATTGACGCCGCCTCGTACAGGTCGCCGGGAATTAACTGCAATCCAGCCAGCAGGAGGAGCGACATGAACGGAGTCGTCTTCCATACATCGACCGCGATAATAACAGGCAATGCCGTCTCCGGGGTCGCCAGCCAGGCGAGCTTGTGCGGAATGACATGCAGATTTGCCAGGATAATATTCACGACACCGTAGATGTCGTTGAACATCCATCGCCAGATCTGCGAGGAGACAACCGTTGGGATTGCCCAGGGAATCAGAACCGCGACCCTCAGGAAGGTTCGACCCTTGAATTCCGAGTTGGCGACCAGCGCCACCACCAGCCCCAACACGCACTCAATCGTCACGGAAAAGAACGTGAAAATCAACGTTATCCAAACCGAGTGCCAGAAATCAGGATCGGAAAAAATAAACAGGTAATTGTCCAGGCCCACGAAGCTTGGCGGGGTGACCCCGTCAAGCTTGATTTTCATGAACGAATAGACAATGACCTGGATGAGCGGGAAGCCGATCACAAGAAACACCACGAAAACCGCGGGAAGGATCAGCCACCACGCCAAGCGCCTCTGACGCTCTAGAAGATCAACTTCTTTGGCCACTGTAGAAGGGGGTGGGACCGAAGTTAACGAAGAATGCGTTTCGCAACCTTCTCAACTGCAGAAACGGCTTGCTGGGCGCTTTCTGTACCTGTGAGCACTTGGTTCACATTCTGGAAAAACGAAGTCGACACCTGGTTATAGTCTGCTCCGGTAACCGTTGAGGGCCTGGCGACGGCGTTCTGGAGAACCGGCAAAGCGTTCTTGAAGAACGGATTCTTGGCCAGAACATCGGGATCGGTATAGAGCGCGGGGAGCGTCGGCAACTGACTCAGATCAATCGAGTGTTTTTTCTGCTCGTCTTGTGAAACCAGATATTTCACTAGATCGGCGGCGGCGTCCGGGACCTTTGAATAGGCAGAGACCATCAGCTGCCAGCCACCCAGGCAGGCCGCGTTCTTACCGTCGTCGCCACCCTTTGGCAGGACCGTGATGTCAAATTTTCCGGAGATGACACTCTTCGGATCTTGACCGAGCGCGTACGCGTAAGGCCAGTTGCGCATAAAGGCGGCGTTACCGGCCTGCCAGACGTTGCGGGCATCTTCTTCACCGTAGGTCGTCACACCGACGGGAGAGATGGTTCCGACCCAGCTTTTGGCCGTCTCAAGGGCTTTGATCGCTTTCGGGTTGTTAATCGTGACCTTTTTGTCAGGCTCAACGATCGTTCCGCCGCCGTAGCTGTAGATCCACTCAACGGCATTGCAGGTTACGCTTTCACTTGCTTTGCCTTGGAAGACGAACCCCTGGAAATCGGCTTTGCCCTCTTTGCGTTCTCCGTCCTGGATCTTCTTTGCCATTTCAGCGAGTTGTTCCCAAGTCGTGGGGGGCGCGCTATAGCCATACTTTTGAAGAAGATCGGTCCGATAGTAGAGCAACCCTGCATCTGTGAACCAGGGGATGGAAACAAGCTTTCCTTTGACCGTGTTGTTCTCGATGATGCGCGGGAAGAACGCCTTGAGGTCATCAGCAGTGAAGTATTTTTTGAGATCGACGGCATGCGGGCCGGCGATACCCTGCCAGATGACGTCGATCATGAAAACGTCGACATCGCCGCTTTTGGCGGCCCAGTACTGCTGGAATAACTGGAGGGTTTGCGAAGCGTCATTGGGCCGGTTGATATATTCGACCTTGTTGCCGGTCTTTTGGGCCCATTCCTCGGCGGCAGCTCTGGTCCATCGGCCGCCTTCTCCAACATCGGAGTCGCCGGCAAACCGGATCGTGGCGCCTGCGCCGAAAACGCTTGGAGTTATAAGCGAAGCGGCGAGGATGGAACCGAACCAATGAAGGGCATTTCGTCTAGATAAATGTTTCTTGAAGAGCATTGCGGGGGCCTTTCCAGGTGGGGGGTAAAGTGTTTAAGTTTTAACAGTTCGGTTTTGAGTGTCAAGCGGATGGAAACGTTTTTTCCGATCCAGTCATATTTTACATATAAGACTGATCGCACTGAGGAAATCCATTATTGTAACGTTTTTCAAGCGCCTAATTTTGCTGGGCCGAGTTTTATCCGGCCGATAGAGATATTCTCTGCGTGAATACCGTAGTTCGTTGGGCGAATGGAGAAATTGCGGTATATATGAACTCTAGCCAGAATAGCGCAGGATAGAGGGTATGCGGACTTTAGTAATCGACGACGAAAGGAATATCCGGCGGACGATGGCGATGGCACTCGAGTCGATGGACCACGAAGTGGTCAGCGTTGCGACCGGTGCGGAGGCGTTTAAAGAGCTGAAGGGCGGCGGATTCGACGTTGTGTTCCTGGATTTGAAGCTGCACCAGGAGAACGGGCTCGATGTTCTGGACGAAATTCTGCGGCTTGCGCCGCAAGCCGCGATTGTCATTGTCACCGCGTTCGCATCCATTGAGACAGCAGTCGAAGCAATGCGGCGCGGGGCTTTTGACTATCTTCCGAAGCCATGCACGCCGG
>CAZMNG010000637.1:0-3454 GCA_964567505.1 uncultured Chthoniobacterales bacterium | reverse complement strand
TCGGTTACCCGAACGCGGGGAAATCTACCCTCCTCGGCAAAGTCTCAGCCGCCCATCCAAAGATCGCACCGTACCCCTTTTCGACCTTGAACCCGGTGATTGGCGTAGTCGAGTTTGATGGGTACAAACGCGCCACGGTCGCCGATATCCCGGGTCTTGTCGAAGGCGCCCATCGCAATGTCGGCCTCGGGCACGATTTTTTGCGTCACATCGTTCGGTGTAAGCTCCTGATTTTCGTTCTCGACGTTGCCGGCAGCGAAGGCCGGAGCCCGATTGAAGATCTCGGTTCCCTGCGCCGTGAACTCGATCTCTATGATCCAACTCTCAGTCAGCGCCCCTGGATCATTGTCGCCAACAAAATGGATCTGCCCGGCGCAAAAGAAAATCTTGCGATCCTCCTGACCCGATTCCCGGATAAAACGATCGTCCCGATCGTCGCCGCCGAAGGGCGCGGCATCGAGGATTTCAAGACTGCCCTGAGGACGTTGCTGGGGCTGTGACTTTGTGATAGAGAATTCTTCCTCTGCATCCTCCAGGCCTCCGATTCGTACGCTCGTCGCCAGTTTTTGCACCTATTTCCTCAAGGCGGAGATGCTGCACATCTATCGACAGCTCACCTCCCTCCAGCGCAGCGAGACGTTCGTCATCACCAGGTTTCGCGAAAATGCTGACCGCTACCCGTTCCCGGATATCGAACTCCTGGGAAAACCGAAGATCAGTCCGCTCGAACGCGGCCGGCTGAAATATCTGTCGCGCGCACCGGCGCTCATCTACCGTGGCGAGTTCGATCTGCTGCGCCGAATTCTGATCCGGCGCGACCCGGATCTCATGCACATCTATTTCGGGAATACCGGCGTCCATCTGCTTCCGCTGATCGAACGCTGGGATCGCCCCTGTGTCGTTTCATTTCACGGAATGGACGTGCAACGCCGCGAGAACGAACGCGGCTACGAAGCCGGCCTGCGCAAACTCCTCCAGCTTGTCCCGCTCGTTCTTGTCCGGAGCAAGTCGATCGCAAATCGTTTGATTGACCTCGGATGCGATCCCGAAAAAATCCGGTTAAATCGCACCGGGATTCCACTCGCGGGTTTCCCCTACCTAGCGCGCGAACTCCCGGAGAACGGCGCCTGGAGGATCGTTCAGGCTTGCCGGCTTGTTCCAAAAAAGGGCTTAGGCACCGCTCTGCGTGCGTTTGCCGGATTCCGGAAAACCTTTCCAAACGCAACGTTCCGAATCGCCGGGGACGGTCCGTTGCTGCGTGAACTGCAAGCGCTCGTCCGCCGGCTGAATGTCGAGGAATCGGTCAGCTTCCTCGGATTCCTCCCCGAGCCGGACCTGCGGCGCCTCTTTGAAGAATCGCACATCTTCATGCATCCGAGCGAAATGCCTCCGGATTCAAATCAGGAAGGTGTACCGAACTCCATGCTCGAAGCGATGGCCACCGGGCTCCCGGTTGTCGCCACCCGCCACGGCGGGATTCCCGAAGCCGTTACCGACGGCCTCAACGGCCTGCTCGCAGCCGAGCGCGATATTGACGGAGTGACAACCGCGCTTTTGACTGTTGCAAGCGATCCGGCCCGCTGGAAGTCGATGGGCATGGCCGCTTCCCGGACTGTTGCCACCGAATTCGCGCAGCCGCGTCAGGTTGAATCGCTGGAGTCCGCCTATCTCGAAGCGATTGAGCTATGGCGGTTGAACCGTGAAATCAAATTTGCAAAGTAACCCGTATTTCTCGCTGCCTGTGAGAAATGCGCACGCTGCTCCCGTAGTTTTTCGATTTCGGGGATGTTAACGCTCCACTTTCCGGTCTCAAGGTCATCGAGAATTTCGCGCCGCTTTTTGAGCGCAAGTGCTTCCATTGCAAGCTGACGAATTGCAGCTCCTTTCCTTCTTTCATGAGTGAACTTTAGGATTTCAATGAGATCTTTTTCAGAAATCTCGACAGTGACCTTCATATTTGAATGCTAGATTATTAGGACGATCGGTCAAGAGCGTTGCGCGCTGCTGCCGGCTTGAACGGCCTCACTGCAAGCTTTGCAGCGCCCGCAGCAACGGTTCGACCTCGCCGGTAGAATTCTCCAGGAAACCGCGAACCAGCAGTCGGCGATCGCCCCAGCGGGCAGCGAGTGGTGAGAAGAGGACCTCTTCCAGCTTCTCGGGTTCCGGGAGACGAGCCTCCACGGCGATGACACGTCCCGCCAGTAATATTGCTTCTCTGAGAGCGTCACGGGCTTCGTCGAGCAAGTCTTCACCGGCCAGAAGACGTGCCATCTTCAGTTTGCGTTTGAAGGAATCACGCCGGCTGGTGATCCGTGAGCGTTCTTCGTCGCTCAGTGGTGCCGAGGCAACGCCGGCGTCCGGATGAAGGTGTCGCGTCGCGCGGATCCGCATCTGTACAAGTCCGGCCTCGCAGAGACGCTGAACTGCTTCCTGGGTGGAACGGTCGATGACTTCGAGACGGATATCTTCGGGTGAGCCCGATTGCCGGTTTCCGACTAATTTTTCATAGCCCGGCTGGAGTCGCTCCCGCCACGCGGTTGCGTCGCGTTCTACCACGACGACCACAACGGAGTGGGTGTGGCCGTCCGGAAAGCGTTCCTCGCAAGCAACGAGCGGGGCCCCGACGAGCTGCACTGCATGCCGCGCAAACGCCTCGACCGCATCCGCCGGAGGAGCAGGGGGTGCGGGACGCGCCGGGCCCAGATGAACAGCCGGACCGAGCATGAGTTCCAGCTTGCTCAGGAACGTTTGCGCACCCCTCTGCATCTTGATTTCTTTGAGATCGCCAATGCTGTCCAGAACGCCGTCGGCCAAACCTTGTTTAGCAGCCAACGTCCCGAGCATCCGGTGCTCGATGGTCTGGTCGGCGATCAGATTGATGACCGTGACGGCCCGCGACTGGTTCTTGCGCCAGGCTCGCGCAATCCGTTGTTCCAGTTTGGCCGGGTTCCAGGGAAGGTCGCAGTTAATGACCACACTTGCGTTCTGTAGATTCAGTCCGACCCCGCCGGAATCCGTGCTGAGAAAGACGCGGCATTGAGGATCGCTTTTGAATACCCGGATTTCCGCCCGGCGCCGCTTCTGCGGCACGCTGCCTGTGTGCCAGGCATACCCGATGCGCAGGTGCCGCACCCGATCCCGTGCGAGTTCGAGCATCCGTTCCCATTCGGAGAAGAGCACGACTTTGACTTCCGGCTCCGATAAGCAGCTCTGCAGGATCGTTTCGAGTTCTTCGATTTTCGGTGACGTCCGGTCTTCGGGATCGAGAATATAATTGGTGTCACAGATCATGCGCATCATCGCCAGTTCGCGCATCAACTTCTCCTGCTCCTCCTTTGTCAGAGGACGCCTCTTGGCAATACGAGCAAGCCTCAACACCACGGCTTCGTGGTCTTGATACGCTTCGCGCTGTGGATGACTGAGCGGAATGAAGAGGTTTCGATCTGTACGCCCA
>CAZMNG010000636.1:0-3458 GCA_964567505.1 uncultured Chthoniobacterales bacterium | reverse complement strand
TATCCGGTATAGTCCGGTATTGTTCCACGCGTTTGATTTCCTGTTTGGACGGCTTTAAAACCAGGGGAAGCTCTTCACTTTTTTCCTGACCATTATCATAAGTCACCAATGTCCAAAATCCGGACGTTCGCTGTTTTGTAAGGTCCACATTTTGGAATGCTCCACCGGAATCAAATCCATCCGGGTCAGCTTCAGTACCCATAAGTTCCATTCCGTCGTATCGCGCCAGCCAAGCCGCGGCTAACCAGGCTCGAGCGCGTTGCTCTTTAGGTAGCTTTTCGTCGGCCCCGTTGTTGAGGGCTTGCACATATTTCGCAAGAATTTTGTCGTACGGCGGCTTCATGTACCCGGCCGCCTCCTGGTATTGATCCTCCCGGACCAGGCGCCGTCCGAGCAGGTATTTGAGATTGCCCAGGCCCCTGGACGGCGATGACGAATCCCCGGACCCTGCAGCATCCGGTTGTTGGTCAACAAATGCCCGTAATTCCGCGGCCGACAGCACATGCTCAGCAACGTATGCAGCATCGTCCCATAGCGCGCCGCGCCAGAATGTTTCGAGTGCCTGGACAAAATCAGCTCTCGCCAGGCGTAAACCGCCCAGATCACCGCTGGCCGACTGGTCAAAAGTCCAAGAATAATCGTCGCGCTCCGCGAGGTACCGATCTTGCGTTGGGCCGGACCAACCCGTATAGTCAGAAAGATCATGAGTTAATTCCCAGGCTGATTCCATGCTTTTGGCGGCCTCGTTCAACAGGCCTTTTCGACGCTGTAATTTTGCGCGTAGCCATGCCGCCGCCGCCGCCGACTCGTTCTTCGCCAGCTTGAGCCAACGTTCAGCGTCGGTGTAATTCCCGTTGTTATACGCGACCCATCCGAGATATTCCGCGTCATCGACTTCGGCCAGGTTTGCGTCCCGGATTGCCTGTAACCAGCGTCCGCATCGCGTTTGGGGACCGGTCTGTGGAACGGTTTGCATTTCCGTCGGATTTTGCGCTGTCGACTCGGTAGCAAGGATATGTGCAGTGACCAGGGATCTCAGGAGCGGATCTTTTGCAGCCGCTTGCAAGGCAACTTGAGCTTTTTGATCCTCAGTACTTTTTTGTTCAGGCGTCAGCTTGTTATAGTCATCCGCTTCCATTCCATAATTCAGCAGCCCATCGACTGGAGCGCGGTCCGGGATCAAAGCTTTCAACGAAACGATCGCGCTTGTGTCGCCCAACGCGAGCTGGTTGAGAAAAAGGGAAGCTGCTTTTTCAGGGTGGTTCTGTTTCCACTCGCTGCGTCCCTCCCATCCATAACTGTCCGCAGCCATGCCCAAGGAATCGGCAAAACCCGAATTCGCTGCATCGCGTGTTTTGTGGAACCAGGTCACGGCTTCCGGATTGCCACTTTTGACCGCGATCTTTCCGAGCATAAACATCGCCCAGACGGTCCGGTAATGCCGTTCTGCCTCGGGCCGCTGGAGCAGTTGCTGCCAGGCCTTTACGGCTTCGTCCCAATGTGCTTTGCCGCGCCGGTAGGCAAAGGCGCCCCGATCGTAGTCGGCAAATTCCGAATCAAATTCTTCGGGAAGTGCGTTCGTTGCTTTATCGTCCGTTTTCGAAATCAGTTCCCGCGCGGCATCGTGCTCCTTGCGGGCTTTATCCGGATCGGGTGGCTTGATCCGGTCTTCCTGGATCGCCTGGTCGAAATCTTTTGCGTCCGCCGCTTCGGTTGCGGCTAATTTCGGGTTCGGATTTGCGTCGTCGCTGGTGTTGCTCTCATCGATCTTCACCAGAAACAGCTTTTCAGGGGGATGAAACCGTGAAGAAAGTCGCTTCACTTCCAGCTCCCAATAGAATTCAGGCGAGAGATCGATATTTCGACCGCCGTTATCCAGGTATTGAACCGGACCAACGAAACCTGTGGCGAATACCGGACAAGGTTCGAGACAAGCAATCAAAGACCAAATAGCACAAGAGAGCAAAGTGCCGAGGACTTCACTCGATTGCAGCGGAGCTTTCCGAGACCTGTAACGCCGGCCGTAGCGTCCGATCATACCGTAGCCAACCGATATCAATTTTGGTTCCCGGTGGCAAGCGCAGCCCACAGGCCGAATTCGAAGTGAACCAGGCGCGACCCGGTGCCGCCCGAATATTCCAGCCGGGCAGCGCATCGGAAGCGATGAGGGTTCCCTCGTTCCAGCTCACAGTGACCGTACAATTGACCGGCAGGTCCGCTTCGCCGTTGTTTGAAATTGTCAGGTCGACCGGATTATCGCCCTGCGTGGAAACCTCCAGGCGATGCAACGGGGACCGCCCTTGCATCACCGCGGTTATCGTCGGCCAACGCCAGTTCTGACGATCGGTTGAAACCGGTATCCGATACCAGATGATTCCCTTCAAGCACTCGGGCCGTGTCGTCTGCCAATCGTTCACAAGTCTAGCCAAGGCATCTGCATCCGAGTCGAATTCGAGCGTTCGGGTTCCAGGCGGGAAGACCGGCATCACGCTGTCCATTGCGACTCCCAGCAAGTTGCCGGCTGGCCCGTAACCTGCCGTACAACGATAGGTCGGAAGCGCAACGTCGAACGGGCGGCCGAGGTCACCCGCTTTCGTTACCCAGCGTCGCGCAAGCGCCGGATCGCATATTGCGCCGTGCCCAACCCGGTGCCCGGTTGGTATCGAATGCACCTGCAAAATGTATCCGTCGGATTCCCGGATCAGATCCGCAAAATCTGGTTCGTCCAGCCACCCAGGCAGCACTGTGAGAAATAGCTTTACCGGACGGATCGCGGCCCGGACTGTTTCCACCCAGATTTCGTACCCGGCGAGTTTTTTTTGCGCACAATCGAAATCGAGCTGCAGCTCACCGAGGTTCAACTGGTGCGCGTTCACTTCCTGAATGAGTCGCACGGCTTCATTGACGATGGTCGCCGCAGCTGGATCGTGTTCAAGAAATGGCCCGGGGTAAGGATCAATTCGTAACGCAACGGCGACCGGTTTTTTTAAGGTCCTGAGCGTTTCCCATGAAAGGTTGGCTCTGATTGGGGTTGGTTTGCCCCCGGTCCATTGAACTTCGGCGCCGAGAACGATGACGCCGTTCATTTGCCGGTCTGCTTCGGTCACTGCGGTCGCTACCGCCGGGGTCCAGTCCCGCTGCCACAAATAACCTCGCTGCAACAGAGGGGTGTTACCGGATGATTGTGGTTGAAGGTGGCAACTCGCGAAGAGGGCAGAGACAAAAAGGACGCGTAGCGGCGGGTATTTTAGCGCCTCGAACAGGAGGGATTGGCGTTTCAGGATCATCCGCGTCACCGAAGAGATGTATGATGGGCGTTTTACGGATTGCGTGCAAGAGCGGTGAGTATTCCGGAAGGTATCTGCCCACCGAGTGCGGGTGATTAAACGCATCTTCTTTTATGATTTGACGCGAGAATCGCTTCAATGCTTGATTCGCAGCCATTTTATATTTCATTT
>CAZMNG010000635.1:0-3461 GCA_964567505.1 uncultured Chthoniobacterales bacterium | reverse complement strand
ACTGGCCTTAAGATGAGGGCGCGCCGTAGCGCAGCGAAGGCGGCCTGGGCTGTTCAGTTTTCGCCCTTCGGGCGATGCAAATCGGCCAAACTGCTGACCCGGCGATAAATCGCCGGGCTGCCTTCCCGAAATGTCCGAACTCCAGTGTCAGTTGGCAACTGCCAACTGGCATACCGAGTGGAGTCGACGTACGGTTCGACATGACAGATCGGCCGGCGTTAAATCCAAAGGAAGGGTGGCATGTTTTGCACCTTTTCTACCGAGTTGAATTTGGTCAATGGCAGCTGCTGAGTTCCGAAGAGCGCTTGAGTGCAAAGACCAACCTCTCCAAGCTTATCCAGGAGATTCGCGCCCTGCCATCCACGCAAATCCTGACTTTCAGCATCGTTTCTCCCAAGGCCGATCTCGGGTTTATGCTCCTGACGTCAGATCTTCATGCTGCGAACAGCATCGAAAAAAAGCTGACGTTGTCGCTTGGCGCGGATGTAATGACACCGGTTTTCAGCTTCTACTCGCTGACCGAACGCAGCGAGTACACGACCACGGAAGCGGATTACGGGATCTCTTTAACGGCCGAAAAGGGAGTCACACCCGAGTCGCCGGAATTCGTACAGGCGATGGAAGAGTTCCGGCACCGGATGCAAAAATATGTTCAGGACCGCCTTTACCCGAACATGCCAGACTGGCCGGTGTTCTGTTTTTACCCGATGACCAAACGGCGAACCACTGGCCAGAACTGGTACACGCTCTCATTCGAAGAACGAAAAGAATTAATGCTCGGTCATGCGCGCATCGGACGCCAATACGCAGGAAAAGTTCGTCAGCTCATTACCGGTTCAACCGGTCTGGATGATGCCGAATGGGGTGTGTCGCTTTTTGCGAACGATGTGTTCGAAATCAAATCGATCGTATCCGCGATGCGGTTCGACGCGGTGACCGCGCAGTACGTCGATTTCGGCGAGTTTTACGTGGGCTTGCAGCTACCGCTGGATGATCTATTTCGACGAATCCAATTATAAATGGACAACACGCTAATCCTGGCGACTTGCGCTGGAGCGAAACTGAGCGAATTACGATCGGTTTTGAAAGGGGCGAGCCGGCTCCTGGTTGCATATTCGGGAGGGGTTGACAGCACATTCCTGCTTGCTGAAGCAGCGAGTACGCTCGGAGACGGCGCCCTTGGCGTCCTGGCCGACAGCCCGAGCCTTCCACGCACCGCGCTTCGTCGCGCGATGGATGTCGCAAAGGCTTTCGGCGCGAAAGTCGAGGTGATCGCAACCACCGAGCTCGAGGATCGCAGCTACTCAAGCAACCCCTTCAACCGTTGCTACTTCTGCAAATTCGAGCTTTTCACGCGGATGCAAGATATTGCGATTGCGCGCGGATTTTCGGCCCTGGCGTACGGCGAAAATGCCGACGACGCATTCCAGTTGCGCCCAGGTGCCGAAGCGGCGCGTGAGTTCCGAGTTCTGGCGCCTCTGCGGATGGTCGGGCTGACGAAAACGGAGATTCGGATTTTGTCGAGAGAACGACGTCTGCCCACGGCCGACATTGCGGCGCAGCCCTGTCTTAGTTCGAGAATCCCGCACGGGACACCCGTAACGCGCGACGCCTTAAGCATGATCGAGCGAGCCGAAGAGTTTGTACGTTCGTGCGGGTTCATCGTATTTCGAGTCCGATACATCGCCGCACCTGACGGATCAGCATCCGCAAATCTTGAGGTCGACTCTGCGGAAACCGCGAAACTTGGCCCATCGGAAGAATCGATCCGGGAAGCTCTGCGCACCATCGGGTTTCGAAGTCTGTTCATCGACCCGAAAGGATACACTGCGCCGTCCCAAATGACACCGGCGCACTAGCGTACTGTCCTCGAATATATTTATTTTGCTCCGGCCGCCTCTTTGAGTTATTGACTCAGTTCCCCTGCTTCAAAGGCAATACCTTCGTTAAGGGTTCAGTATGCATGCGATGATCTCAACAATCTTTTTTTTAGCTCAGCAAGCCGCCGCTCCTGGAGGTGCACCCCAACCCGATCTGATACAGACGCTGCTGCCGTTTCTGTTCATGGGCGTCATCTTCTATTTTCTGCTGATTCGCCCGCAACAAAAGCGCCAGAAGCAGCATCAACAGTTGCTGTCCAATCTGAAGACCGGGGACCGAGTCGTCACCTCGAGCGGAATCCATGGCTTGATCGCAAATGTCAAAGAGACCACCTTTCTTCTCAAGGTGGCTGATAACGTCAAGATCGAGGTCGACAAAAGTGCAGTCTCCGGGATTGAAAAATCCTCGGAACCCAAGCCGGCTATTTCGGAAGCAAAACCAACTACTTAGCGCTTAGTTCGCGATGAATGCGACGTTGACTTTCTTTTTCGGGCTCTTCGTTCTTGTCCTTTTTGCCTGGTACTTTCTGTCTACCAAAGAAAAGACAAAGCGTTGGCTAGGCACCGTTCTGACCCTGCTGCTTTGCGCCTTCTGTATCGATGCATTTCTGCCGTTCCAGCAGAAGATCCATCTCGGCCTCGACCTGCAGGGGGGCACCTCGTTCCTGGTGCGATTGGTGCCGCCGGTTCCTGAACAGGGCGGCACGCCGCGCGCGATCACGCCTGAGATGCAGGAACAGGCGGTGGAGGTCATCCGAAAACGCGTTGACGAATTCGGTGTCAGCGAACCGGTCATCACGAAGCAAGGGACCGACCATATCCTGGTGCAGATCCCCGGACTGAACGCGGCTCAGATTGCAACTGCGCGCGAACAATTGGAGCGGGTCGCGAAACTCGAGTTTCGGCTTGTCCACCCCAACAGCGACCAGTTGGTCCCGCAGATTGAAGCAGGCACTGCATTTGCCCCTCCAGGGTATGTCGTTCTCAATTCAATCGAGAAACGAAACGGGCAGCCTGAAAAATTGCTCGTTAAGCGTCGTCCGGAACTTACGGGCCAGGATGTGGCGAGTGCCCGGCCGGTATTCGAGCAGCGAGGCTACGAAGTTTCATTGAAACTGACGCCAAGCGGGGCAACAACGTTCCGCCATGTCACTGGCGAGTACATCAACAACCGCCTGGCAATCGTGCTCGACAACGAAGTTGTCTCGGCACCGAACATTCAAAGCGAAATTCCGAACGGCGAAGCGGTTATCACCGGGAACTTTACGGGTGACGAAGCTAAGAATCTGGCAACCGTGATGGAGAACCCGCTCCAGACTCCGGTAGAAATCGATGAAACCAGAACCGTCTCTGCAACGCTGGGACAGGATTCGATCTTTCGCGGTGTCGCGGCCGGGTTAGCCGGATTAGCCGCCACTCTGATCTTTGTTCTCATTTATTACCGAACCGCCGGGCTCGTTGCCTTCATCGGTCTTGCGGTGAACGGGATTCTGTTATTCGGGGTCATGTCGCTGTTCGGTTTCGTCCTCACACTGCCAGGCATCGCCGGGATCATCTTGACGATCGGCATGGCGATCGACG
>CAZMNG010000634.1:0-3464 GCA_964567505.1 uncultured Chthoniobacterales bacterium | reverse complement strand
CAGTGTACTCGGTGAACGGCTTGGGAAGAAAAATCCCTGCGTTATTAACCAGCAGGTCGATACGCCCGAAATGCTTGATCGCCGCTTCCGCCACTTTGACGGCGGTTTCCTTCTTACTGACGTCACCGTCGATGAGGACGAGTTCGGCCGACGTCTTGAGCTCCTCAGACTTGCTGATCGTCCGGGAAGTTCCCACAACATCGTAGCCGTGTTTGACAAGTGCCAGCGTAATTCCGAGGCCGATTCCACTGGAAGCACCCGTTACGATTGCGACCGGCCTTTGTGTGCTGTTCATACTGATTCCTTTCTGATTGCGTTGTTTCCGGAATGAAAGCGGCGTCTAGGACAAAACAGTTTCTGAGCAACGAAGTGTCGTGATACGCAGCTTTCAAAACTAAAGCTGCCCGCCTGCTAGATCATTTTGCGTGCCAACCCTCAATTGTCCGCTGCTTGTTGCTGTCCATCAGATCTTTAGGCATAGAAACGACTTGAGCGGACGTCCGAACTTTCCCCGGATCGCTTGGTTCTAGGCATATGGCATAGGCTTGCATGCCAAAAGCCAAATAGCAAGGAAAGTGAATGAGTGAACTGAGCTGGTTTAGTGTGATTCTAAGCGCCGCCGGGACACGACGACCTTTGACCCGCTCTTGGAGCGCGCGGTGAACGCCGTCCGATTCGGAGGCGCGGAGACTCGCTCTGAGCGAACTTTGAATGACGATCGCTAGCGGTAAAATAAGGCCAGCGCTGCGACCGGGGAAACGCGTTCGGCATTGAGATCGACGAAGAAGACGTTAAACCTTTCGCACAGATCATTCGAAGCTCCGAGGCAGAGTTAGCGCTCTCTAATTAGGTGCGTACGCACCCATCTGCGCCCCCATTTGAGTCTTGACGAGCTTGACAGACTGTGTGTACATTGTGAGCACAGAACACAAATACACTAATACACACCTATGGCAACCCCGGAAACCCAAACTGAGAGGATTCAGCTGCGAGCTAGCCCAAGCGAAAAGCGTCTCCTGCAAGAGGCCGCACATACTTCGAAGAAGACTTTAAGCGAGTTTATTCTCGAGAAAAGCGTCATCGAAGCCGAGATCACTCTCTCGCAACGGACCCGTTTTGTTTTAGATGGCGAGCGATGGTCAAGATTTATTGACCTGCTCGAACGCCCGGTCGCGACTAAGCCTGCTTTGAAGAAGCTGTTACGAGAGTCGAGCGTTTTGGAACGATAAGAAAGCGCAATGCGAGCGTATGTTTAATCCAATCGAATTACTCAAATCCCTTCACGTCACCGATCGGTTCGATTGTGGCCAGGAACCCTTGAAGGTCTTCCTGAAAAAATATGCGCTGCAAAATCAATCCAGCCTCGCTACGCGCACGTTCGTTATCACCCTGAGAGACGGGCGCGTAGCCGGTTACTACAGTCTTGCGGCAGGATCCGTCGAACACGGCCAAGCACCGACGCGCGTCGTCAAAGGCCTTGCCAAACATCCCGTGCCGGTGATCCTCTTGGCAAGGCTCGCGATCGACAAGGAATTTCAAAGCGAGGGTTTAGGCAAAGCATTGCTCAAAGATGCGATCCTTCGGTCGATCAGAATCACTGAAGAAATAGCTGCGCGCGCGATCCTCGTTCATGCAAAGAACGATTTCGCGCGTGCGTGGTACAAAAAATTCGGGTTCGAAGAGAGCCCGACCGATCCCTATCACCTTCTGCTCTTAATCAAAGACGCGAAGAAGAGCCTCGGCTCGTAGTTCCTTCACGAGGAGACGGGGAAAAAGAGGGACAGGTCAGAAAAACGAGCTCGAAACTGTTGTAGGCGCGATCGTACAGTTTTGACCATTCTTCGAGCTCGCCTTGCGAAATCATCTACGCGCGGGGAAAAAGAGGGACACGGGGAAAAAGAGGGACAGGTCAGAAAAACGAGCTCGAAACTGTTGCAGGCGAGATCGTACAGTTTTGACCATTCTTCGAGCTCGCCTTGCGAAATCATCTACGCGTGAAACTCGTACGCCTGAGCGCACGCGCGTTCGAGCTTTTCGATTGTCGCTTTGCAGTACTCGAAGAGTTCATCCCGAGGCCCTTGGCCAAGCACTGCGTCGAGTCCTTGCCATAAGCTCAATATGCTCGCGTACAAGGCCGACACAGCTTTCGAGCAGGCTTGCATCGCATACGAAAATCACGGACTGGGCGCCCCGCAATTGGACGTCAAAGAGCGCGGTGACGCTCTGGCTGCGCTCGATATCCTGCGGCCATTCGACGTATCGCTCCTTGAGGCGGCGCGGTACTATGCCGGCCATCACGAGAGCATCACGTCTAGCAAATCGGTTAAGGACGCAGTCGCGGCCCTGGTAAAGGCGAAAGAGCAAGATGGGCTTTCCCGACGGTCCACGAAGGATCTACGCAACCGGCTGGACCGATTCGCGAACAAATTCGGTGAGCGCAAAATCTCCGAACTTTCCGTTCTGGACATTGAAAACTGGCTGCGAGATCGAAGAGCAAGACCGCCTCGCGCCGCCACGTGGCAATCCGGCCGGCGCTCCCGGCCTGGCTTGAGCCCGATCAGGGACGCAACACCGGTGAGGTGTGTCCGCCGAATTTGCGCAAGCTATTGGAAGCTGATCGACCGCGGGCTGGCATTGTAGGCTGGCCGGACAACGCCCTGCGGCAAACCTTCGCCAGCTACGCGCTGGAGCATTTCAAGCAGCCTGGGACATTGACCGTCGAAATGGGGCACACCGACGAAGATCTGGTTTCGAGATTCTATCGCCAGCGCGTTCGGCCCGAAGCAACAAAAAAATGGTGGTCGATCATGCCGCAACAGACCGAATCAAAAATCGTCGAACTGGAGGGAGCCGTGGCAGTGCGCCTCACCTCACCGCCGGCTTCTGTCAGCAAATCCAATTGTTTGCGAAGACCGTTATCGTTCGCCCGCCGGGCCGTACCCCTGAGCGCCGCAATAACCGGGGAAGCGCGAAGTTCTATTGGGCCTGCTTAATTGTTTCACCCCGTGCTAGGCAAAAACAGTGAAATCGCATTGAACAATCATTGGACATCGATTGTTCATCGAAATGAGATCTCCAGTGATCCGGAAGCGATGTGCGCCATGCTTTTGACAACATCTGCCGATTCCTCGCATGCGGAAATTGCGTGCGAACAGTCAAAATGATACCATTTGAAGGGAATACATGATCGACACATTGAAATTGTCCAAGCGGCTGCAGGCGGCCGATTTGCCCAAGAACCAAGCGGAAGCAATTGCCGAAGGACTTGCCGAGAGCATCAGGGAAAGCTTGGTGACCAACGAAAAACTTTCATCTGAGCTGGCCAAGCTCAAAGCAGATCTCATTATCTGGTTTGTCGGCACGGTCGGCCTGGGAACGATTATCAGTCACTACTGGAAATGAGCGAGTTTGAACGCTGGTTTCTCACGCTCGTTTTAACCATCGGCAGAGTCGACGCACTGCGT
>CAZMNG010000633.1:0-3467 GCA_964567505.1 uncultured Chthoniobacterales bacterium | reverse complement strand
CATTTTGAGCCTTCTCTGTAATAAATGTGCGTTGCAGTATTAACCCAAACCTGTTGGCTGGCAGCGGCCGGGTTACTTCCCGAATATTTCGGGGGCGGCATCGGAGGCGGAGAGCCTATAGTCACTGGGGCGGGCGTTGCGCTTGGGGCCTTCTTAGATGGTTTCTTTGGCGCGGCTGAAGCGATTGGACTCGCACGAGGCGTCGGTGCCTGAGCCTCGGTCGACGCCAGAGCGGAAATCGAGAGAAGGGTGATGAGTGAGAGTACCTTTTGCATATTGCAAATATCCACCGTGTCAGATGTGTCCCGAATGGAGCGAAGATAAGCCGCGTTTGGGATGGTTACTTGAGCAGGGTCGTGTCCGCGCAGCGAGCGGCGGCGGCCGCATCGGCTGCGCGGACACGACCCTACGGGAATACGCTCGAAAAACGAGCATGAATGTGTCTACTGGGAAGTTGAAGTCAGCGAGAGGTCTGCTAGAAGTGCGTTGCCTATTGGACTGCCAAGCCCGCTTGCCGCATCCCAGCCGGGACCCGCTTGAAACGCCCCGTCGTTGCCGCTGGTGATATCGTTAAAAGCACCAGGAAACTGATAGAGCTGCGGATTGACAAAACCGACCCGAGGCAAGTTTTGCGCCCGAAGCGCTTCGTTTATCCGCGCAAAAAGGCCGGCATAGAGCGGCGCAACCGCGCTCGTTCCTCCGATCACTTGGTAGGTGCCATCGATGAGAATATTGTAGCCAGTGTCCGGATCCGCATCGCCGGAGACGTCGGGCACGCCGCGCCCTCCAGCCGGATTCTGCGGCGCGGGGACGTTTGCATTTGCCTGGTAGGAGGGAAGCGGAAATACGTCACTTACTCCACCACCGCTCGCACCGAGGTCGTTATTCCAAACTGTCTCCGATATGATCGTGGAATCATCTGTTGAGGCCTCCAGAGTCGTGCCGCCACAGCCGACGACATAAGGGCTTGAAGCTGGAAAATCGACGTGATTCTGTCCATCGGTGACGCCGTCTGAAGAACCATCGTCGCCTGAAGCGACAAAGACGGTCTTTCCAAGTGTGACCGCGTCCTGAAATATCTGATTGAAGGAGTTTAGCGTCTGGCCGGTGTACCCTGATTCCGCCTGGCCCCAGCTAATGGACACGAGCGTAACTTCAGTGTCCTGAATGGCGGTGCTGACAGCGTCCATGAAACCTTGATCCGTGTTTGGTGCGAAATGGACCTTTTGCGCTGCTCCCGGAGCGACAGCCCCGACGACTTCGATATCCAGTTCGACTTCGCCGTCGGCGCCGGTTGGATCGCCTCCCGGAACGTTCTGTGCACCGTCCACTGAAACTGCGACTACCTGCGGTGGCGTCGAAATGCCCAGGCCCTGAAAAAAGCTGTCCAGATCAGAGGTTTCAAAACCTCCGCCGAGTTCGATAATGCCGACAGTTTCTCCGGCTCCGGTAGTGTTCGGTGGAAAGTCATATAGATTTGCTACCTGAATAGGGCTATATGCCACCGCTTGTGTCGTCGCCAAATGCAGTCGAAAATGGGGTTTTGCCTGTGGGCGTTCGTCGAGGCCGAACACGCCTGTCACGATTCCGGCGATTGCGTCCGGGACGGAAATACCGCCTTCCCGAACGCGAAACGTGCGGCCGCCTTCCTGGCACTTCTGAAGCTCAACTCCGAATGCCTTATTTACTTTTTCGACAGTCCCAGAGAGAACCACGACGCGTCGTGCGATATTGGTTTCCCCGACCTGCAATCCAGCCTGGCTCGCGAAATCCGCAATGGCGCGAATGTCGGCTGAATCTGCGCCAAAACGCCGCTCGAACTCTTCGGAACTCAACGGTTCGACTCGACCAAAT
The DNA here is from genome assembly GCA_964567505.1 of uncultured Chthoniobacterales bacterium. Classification (GTDB taxonomy): domain Bacteria; phylum Verrucomicrobiota; class Verrucomicrobiia; order Chthoniobacterales; family JAFAMB01; genus JAFAMB01. The sequence goes on along the minus strand of CAZMNG010000633.1, from coordinate 1,613 downwards.
CCCTGCTGGCGCTCGAATTCTCGAACCAGCCGTTCGAATTCCCGTGGATTCTTTCGCCGGACCATCACCGTTACGCGAACCGATTCGTCCGGATCGGATGGACCAATGATCTGGCCTTGCGTGTATCTTGGCCGTTGGCTCCCGGGGATAATGCTAAAGCCTGGTGTATTGAATTCAGATGGCATAACTTAATAAATACCAAACCGGTTTCTGTGACGACGGCAAGTTGATTAGAAAAACAGCTTACGCAGGTTGTGTCAGCACGTAATTCTTGCCTGCTAGAAATCCAGGTGGTTCCAGTAGGTCACCTTGTTGTGATGGTTTGATACGAATTTGACCGCACCGTCCTGCGAGACCACAAATGCCAGGCATTGCGGGTGCTCGTGGCAGAGCCGGTAAGCGGCGCGGTGCCGTGTTCCGGCACTTTCTATCGACTCCAGGACGCAATGTTGTGCCTCGATATCAAGGGCGCGATAGACCGTTTCGTCTTCAAAACTAGGGACCTGAATCTCAACGCCAAATCCAAATACGGTGAAATTGTGGTCCAGCAGCAGGCATCCGTCGACCGCCGTGAGGTCAGAAAGCCACAGAGCGAACTCCACAAAGCGCTGGCTGAACGTGTACGGAAACTCTTCGTACCATTTTAGATACTCTTGCCAGCCTGCGGAGGAAGTTCCTTTTGCCACCGCAAATAGAGCCAGACGCCGTGTGACTTCCTCGAGGATGAGAGCAAAAGGAGAAGCTGTGCAGGTTTCTTCGATGCGATATTTTGCGCGCAATGGGCCGCCAGTTTTGAGAAGGTCTCCCATCAGGAATTTTGGTGCGAATACAATCGTGCCGCCGTGCCGTGAATTCCGAATTTCCCGGACGACTCTGCGCATAAACCCGATTCCAATTTGTTCGGCGAGATCGTCACGAATCACCACCGACTCCGGCAGATTAGGTACGACTGCGTCTGTAAATCCATCACCTACCGCTCGATAACGCCCCAGGAACCAGGAAGAGGCGAACAGATCGAACCCGTGACCTTCGATTCGGCCATTGAGCAGCGTCACAATGCGTTCAGAGCCGCGGCGAATCACAAGATTTCCTGGACCTCTGACATGGATGATCAGCCAATCCGGGATCGGGGAATTGATGGAGTCGACGGCGACAGTCAGATCGCGGGACCATGCACCGGTGTGAATCATTCCGGAAATTTGAAATCCGTATTGGTCGGACCATTCGACGGCGATCATCGATCGATAAAATCCAGTGGCCGGCCCCAACCGGCGGACTTCCTGTTCCGCAAAGACCCGGCGTTTCGCGAAACGGATGGGATAAAACCCGGTCCCGTCCAGAACGGCGTGTTGAAGATGCTGGAGCCCTAGAAGGGCGATCCGGCACTCCACCGGGCGGCCCTCTTCAAGGAGAAGGCTCGCCTGATATGCGACGCTCAGGAATGCATGCAGTTTTTCGGCGGAATCGAGCGATGTGTCTGTCGCATTTGCAATCAACCAAAGTGCCCAGATCTGTTCTGAAAGCTCGCGCGGATAAGTGTGTGCGACTAATTCAATCGATGACACCACCTGCACTGTTCGGCCAAAGAGAGTTTGTTTCCACCGATTTTCTGG
>CAZMNG010000632.1:0-3468 GCA_964567505.1 uncultured Chthoniobacterales bacterium | reverse complement strand
CGAACCTTCGGAAGGATAACTAAAAGGCCAAAACGAGGAACGCGAAAAAGACCAAGTCTAAGGGAAGGGAGTTAGCGAGGTATGATCAGGTATATCGGCGCGGCGGCGGCGCTCAAGGTTTTTTCCATCTCTCCTCAGACGAAGTGGGCTTATCGTCAGTTCGGCAATCTACTTGGACAGAGAATCAGGATGGAGCATGGTCTCGCCAAGTGGCGGATGCCTGACGCGAAGGAACTCGTCGAGATCATTGAAAGGCACCACGCTATCCGGAGCGGCGATAAACTTCTCGAGATAGGTACTGGCTGGGTACATTGGGAAGCGACGATCATCCGGCTCTTTTATGATGTTGAGATTACGCTGTTCGATACCTGGGATAATCGTCAATTGGCAGCCTATAAACGATACTTTCGCCTATTTGAGGAGGTCATGGATAAGGAACTGGGCTTGGATGCGGTGCGCAGTGACCGCGCGCACACGTTGCTTCAGGTTATTGCAAAGGCAAATTCGTTCGACGAGATCTATAGTGGTTTCGGCTTCCGCTACGTGATTGACCCGAACGGGACGCTTAAGCAATTTGAAGACGAAGCTTTCTCTCTCGTTTTTAGTTGCGCGGTGTTTGAGCATTTAAATAGAGCCAGTCTTCCCGAATTTATCCGGGATATTCGCCGGATTTTGAAACCAGGAGGATCTACGATCCATGGTATCGATCTGGGCGACCACCTGACTTACTATGATGCCAGGGTTTCTTTCAAGAACTACTTGCGCTACTCGGATAAGGTATGGAGGCGATTTTTCGAGAATGATGTGCAATACTTTAATCGAGTCCAACGCCCGGAATGGCTAGAGCTTTTCCGTAAAGCAGGACTTGAACTGGTCGAAGAGATCCCGTCTTCGATTGATATAAATTTGATCAAAGTTGATAAGAGCTACGAGAATCTGGAAACGTCAGATTTGCAATGTGCAGGTCTGAGGCTGATTCACAAGAGATCGGACCAAGCGGGCGAAATGCTCGAACGCGCTTAAATTTCAGGGTCTTTGCGTTGTCTGCCCTCCATATCTTTGCCACCAGCGGCAAAAGGCGTAGGCCTGGGAGTTCAATCTCGACGCCGAATGCGAGGATAGACAAGCCCCAAAATACAGCAATGAAAAGGCTATTAGTCTTACTTTTAACACTGGCATCCGCCTCCATCTCTCAAGCGAACCTTCAATTCTTCGGTGGGGTAACCGATCCCGGAATTTTCGAGGGTGAATTTACTTACACCTGGCCGGACAGGTCGTTTACTAGGCTAGGGTTCTACAGCGGCGCCACCTGTACAGACTCTACTTCTCAATATCAGATTCAGACTGGCGTGAATACTTTTAACGGTTCGACTGGCAAAGGCTGGACACCGTTGACTATTTTTTATAATTGGACCCGTCAGAATCATCTGAAGTTCATGTGGTACGGGGGATACGCGGCCAGCATTAATGGAATTTGGCCGGCTAACATCGGCATTACCGGAAGCGCCGTGGTGACCGCTTTTGATAATTTTGCTAGGACGGCAGCAAGGATGTATCCTAACATTGAATACATTAATTTTGCCAATGAGCCCATGCATGGAGGGCCCAGTGGTAATGTGCAAAACGCCTTTGGTGGAGCGGGCGCTTCCGGTTACGATTGGATTATCGCCATCGGGAAGATATATCGGCAGTATTTCCCAAATGCAAAATTAGGGATAAACGATTTCCAAATGGAAAGCGTGGCAAATGATCTCCCTTATGACCACTATGGAACGGAACAGACCATGCTTCCACAATTTCTGGAGATGGTAGAGGCTCTGAAAGCTGCGGGAGTGATCGATTGGGTAGGCCTGGAGTCCTATTCGCTCGAAACGGTGCCCAGTGCGAATTTTACGGCAGCACTCAATCAGATCGGTGCGTTGGGTGTGAAAATCATCCTGACTGAATTCTCTCCCGACGCTTATACCGTTGCCAGTCCGAGCAAGGTACTTTCTGACTGGCAACGATTACTTCCTTTGGCCGTCGCTAACCAGTATGTCATTGGCGTCACTGGTCCCTGGACGTTTAGGAAGTCGGTCAAGTATGCGGGCGCTAGTGGTTCTCAAGCGCTGGTCGATGACACTGTGACTCCTGCTCAAGATTCCCTGACGGTGACATGGCTAAAGTCCTTTCGGTTTGACACACTCCGACCAGCGATTCCGGTTCAAAGGTCACGCGCATCGCCATGATACCAAGTCAACGACCCCTGATGTGCCCTTTTTTATCTGAACTCATGATACCTTCGTGAACCCTACAATTCGCGCCAACCGGCTACGCGTGATTCGGCCGGCCAGGCGCGCGAATGCCCCGGGACCACTTGCGTTATCGAGACGGGCGCGGTCCTCGTCGTCCAGCGCAAAATCGAAGATGTCGATGTTTGCTTCAAGGTGCCGCCGGTTTGCGGCCTTCGGAATCGCCGTTACACCGTCCTGCTCGATTAGCCAACGGAGAGCGATCTGACCGGGGTTCTTGCCGTGTTTGTGTGCGATCTCCTTCAGGACCGCAAGATGGACGAGACTGCCCACGGCCAGCGGAGAGTAAGCGGTAATGAAAACGGCGCGCGCGCGAGCGAATGCGAGGAGCGGACCCTGGTTCTGCCCGACATGGTATTTGACTTGGTCGCAAGCAATTGGGGCCGGGGAGGCGGCGATCGCCTTTTCAAGGAGTGGAGTCGGGAAGTTGCTGACGCCGATCGCGCGCGCCCTGCCCGAGTCCATTAGGCCGGCTAGCGCGCCGAGCGTCTCTGCGAGCTGCACCGACTCGTTCGGGAAGTGCATCAACAACAGGTCGACATAGTCCGTCCGCAGATTCCGGAGAGATGTCTCCGCGGCGCACCTCGCATCGGCCGCGCGGAAGTGGCTGGTCCAGATTTTCGTCGTCACGAAAATCTCCGCGCGATCCACGCCCGACGCCGCAATGGCCTCGCCAATCTCGCGCTCATTCGCGTACAGTTCAGCCGTGTCGATGTGTCGATAGCCCAAGTCGAGGGCGATTCGAACCGCGTGCGTGCACTCGCGACCGCGAAGGCGCGCGGTCCCAAGGCCAAGAACCGGAGTCCGACCTCCGCCTTTGACATCAATAAATTGCATTTGTGTTACAAATTCGGCAGCCGGTTTTGTGCTTCCGTGGGAACTGCACACAAAGCCGTCCACGCCTCCGCAATGTCCCAAACCTGCCACCCCTGCGCGATGCGGTCCAATGCTTCTTGATGAGGAGTGAGACGTCGCAACGGTTTTATTTACCGTTTGCGGCAGCTAGCCGTCGCATAACCTCAGGTTTAATATGTTCGGCGGTTCGACGCCAATCGAGAAAACCGGGTTAAGGGGCGACGGTCACGGTGCGCAATCACCGTATCCGGCCCGGTCGGGGAACGCCTGCCCCCCCGGAATCTTCTGCTCTCCACCCACGGCTGGAATATTTGGAAAGAAA
>CAZMNG010000631.1:713-3468 GCA_964567505.1 uncultured Chthoniobacterales bacterium | reverse complement strand
TTCGGCATTTTCAGGAAGCTGTCGCGCAGTGGCGCTCTCGATGCTCTACCCTGCGCCTTCATTTCCGAAAAAATCGGTGTTTCCTGGAGTTTGAGCCGGATGTAAATCGAGATCGCGAGCAGGACCACAGAGAGCAGAAAAGGAATCCGCCAGCCCCAAGCCTTGAATGCGTCAGCCGAAAGAGAGTGCCGCAAAGTCCCAATGACAGCGAGCGACAGAAAGAGACCCAGGGTGGCCGTTGTTTGAATCCAGCTTGTAAAGAGACCGCGCTTACCCTCCGGAGCATGCTCGGCGACATAGGTCGCGGCGCCGCCATACTCCCCACCGAGTGCAAGGCCTTGCGCGACACGAAGCAAAAACAGCGTAATCGGCGCTACCCAACCGATCGTCGCAAACGTCGGCAGCACACCGACCGTCGCGGTCGACAAACCCATCACGACGATTGTGATCAAAAAGGTGTATTTTCGGCCGACCAAATCTCCGATTCGGCCAAATACGAGCGCTCCGAATGGTCTAACGACGAATCCCACTCCGAATGTCAACAGACTGGTCAGGAGTGCTGTGACCGGATTACCGGGTGGAAAAAACAGGCCGGCAAAAAAGACAGCTAAACTGCCATATATATAGAAATCATACCATTCAAAGACCGTGCCCAACGATGAGGCGATAATAACCAGGCGATGTTTGGCTTGCAGCTCGCTATCGGTCAATTCTGTGGCGGGGGTTGCTGGAGTGGGCATAACGTTCTTGGGGAGAAGATTGCGCTCGTTGCGGAATGCGTAAGCTGGCCGAAGCAACCAGCTGCAGCTCGCTGGACCTGAGAGGATATCGCCCGCACAAGCACCGCATTTCGCATATTGAATCTGGACCTATAGGTCAAGATAGAATGGCACGAAGTTAAGAATCTTTTGGGATGGCTGCCCAGGTCGATTGCACCGCACGCCGATGAGGGGGGATTGGATCCAAGCTAGACACTCTTCATCTTGTTGACATTCAGGCCAAGTCATTCCAATGACGATGCTCACTGGTCGGGCTAGGCGCTGTGGGAGAGGATCTTGGACAAGAATTGCTGAGCCCGGTCGCTGCCGGGGGTGTTAAAAAAGTCGGATTTCGATCGGTCTTCCACGATCTCTCCGTGATCCATGAAGATCACGCGATCGGCTACTTCGCGCGCAAAGCCCATTTCGTGGGTAACGACCATCATCGTCATCCCTTGCTGCGCCAGCGCTACCATCACGTCGAGCACCTCTTTGATCATCTCCGGGTCCAGCGCCGAAGTCGGTTCGTCGAACAGCATCGCAATCGGATCCATCGCGAGTGCACGGGCAATCGCCACTCGTTGCTGTTGACCACCGGATAACTGCGCAGGAAACTTGTCGGCGTGAGCCGCCAAACCCACCGTGTCCAGAAGCTTCAATCCCTTTTTAGTTGCCTCCTGCTTCCCGCGTCCGAGTACTTTGCACTGGGCGATCGTCAGGTTCTGGATGACCTTCAGGTGCGGAAAGAGTTCGAAGTGCTGGAACACCATTCCAACTCTGGAGCGGAGTTTGGAGAGGTTCGTCTGACGCGCACCAACAGAAATGCCATCCACGAGGATCTCGCCTTGCTGAAAAGCCTCAAGCCCGTTGACGCACTTTATCAATGTCGATTTGCCCGAACCGGACGGCCCGCAAACCACCACGACCTCACCTCGGGCGACTTCTGTGCTGCATCTCTTCAGCACCTGGAACTGGCCGTACCACTTGGAGATATTCCTGATTGAAATCATTGCGCGAGTTTCGCCTGAAGAAGCCGGACGAGCATCGATGCTGCAAATGAAATAACGAAGTAAATCGCGCCGGCAAACAAAAGGAGCTCGACCAGCGTGCCGTCCCGATTCCCTGTGTTATAGGCAACACCGAAAAACTCTGATAGCCCAATGACGTAAACCAGCGATGTATCCTGGAAAAGGATGATAGCTTGAGTCAGCAACAAGGGGGTCATCCTGCGAAATGCCTGCGGCAAAACGATCAGCCGCATTGCCTGCGGGCCCGTCATTCCGAGCGCTAATCCTGCGCTGGCCTGGCTTCTCGAGACACTTTGTATTCCGGCCCGAATGATTTCCGCATAGTAGCTTGCCTCAAACAAGGCAAACGCTGCAAAGGCAGTCAACAGCCGAATATCCAAATCCGACCGGCCAAACAGGCCGGTAATCAGCTGCGGGACAAGCAGGTAAAACCAAAGCAACACCATCACCAGCGGCACTGCGCGGAATCCGTTTACGTACGACGCTGCGACCCAGGATAAAAACTTGTTTTTCGACAGCCTCAGCAGTGCGATCAAGGTCCCGAGAACGATCCCAACGAAAATCGCTATGGCAGTGATCTGGAGCGTCCGCAGCATCCCGGCCCAAAGGAACGGCAGCGCTCCCGGAATTGAACTCCAGTCGAATTCGTACATTTACGGTTTACCTCCGACGAACCCCGGCAATCGGGCGGCGCGTTCTAGCGCTCTGGAAGCGATCATGACGCCAATATTAATTAAGCCATACAGCACTGTCACCGCGATGAACGCCTCGTACCAATGTGCAGTAAATTCACCCAATTGCTGGCTTTGACGCGACAGTTCCGCCAAGCCGATCGTTGATGCCACGGCCGAATTCTTGATCGTGTTCAAAAATTCTGATGTCAGTGTCGGCACAATAATCCGATACGCGACGGGCAATAATACCAGCCGATAAACTGGGCCGGGACCGGGGGGCACTGGACTTCGATCA
>CAZMNG010000631.1:0-703 GCA_964567505.1 uncultured Chthoniobacterales bacterium | reverse complement strand
GTCGCCGAGCAGATTCAATCCCAGCGCCAGACCCGCAGCGCGCTGCCCTGTTCCCAACGAATTGATGCCCGAGCGCACTTGCTCTGCAACACGCGCTGCAGTGAAAAAACCCAGGCACAACACGCCCGAAATCAGTTGTTGGAAAACCGGATTGAGAGCTTGCTTAAACCATGTACCGAGCCCTGGGATTATTTCTGGAAAAACAAAATACCAGAGAAATAACTGCACGAGCAGCGGAACGTTTCGAAAGATTTCGACGAATGCAGCGCCAAGCGTGGGCAAGAACCTTCCGGGCAATGTTCTAAAGACCCCAACCACCGAACCGACGACAAAAGCCAATACCCAAGCGAAAACTGAAAGAAGCAAAGTCCACTCCAGCCCGACGAATAGAAATCGGAGATAAGTCCCGCTGCCGTCGAAGGCCGGCTTTAGAAAAATGCTCCAATCGAGTCCGCCTGCGAGCATTAACATCGGTCCCGGTTTCCTGCTTTCCCAAGGTCTGCCTGATTGCCCTCCGACGATGCCGGTAGCACATCGCCCCAAAGAAATTTCATGTCACCGTCCTAAAAGCCCCAGGCTTTTCGAGCCGTTACTGAAACGCCTTGTCGTTCGGACTGCTGAACAGCGCTTTCATTTCGTCGCTCAACGGGAGATTCAGGTTCAACCCTTTCGGCGGAATTGGAGCCAGAAACCATTTTTCATA
>CAZMNG010000630.1:0-3469 GCA_964567505.1 uncultured Chthoniobacterales bacterium | reverse complement strand
ATGGGGGACGTCCGGTGGTGAAAGCGAATTCACCCCGGAGGGCCGGAAGCTTACGTGGTTTAGGCATAGGTCCTCGACTTTGCGTCTTTTTATGTCGACTACGTTCCCAATTCCTGGAGAGTACGCAGGAAAGTTATGACATCTTCCCTGGTCAACATGCCGATGACATGTTGATCGCGGGTGACGGGCAACTGGTTGACTCCATCGCGGTCCATCTTCTGGAGGGCGGCCCAGAGCTCGGTATCAGAATCGATGCGTTTTAACTGGTCCAGGGGAAGCATCACCTGGGCGGCGCTCGTCACCGACCATTCGGAACGCGGCACTTCTTTGATCTGATGCAAAGTCATCAGACCAACGATGTTGTCTCCGCGGCTGACGAGAAAACAGCGTTGCCCGTTGCGGAGGATGTGTTGGTCTACCAGCTCCTGCAGGGTCAGATCTGCCGCAGCGGCACCGGTCTGAGAGCTCATGGCCTGCGAGACTTTATGGCCCGCCAGCAGACCCTGAAACACGACCGAATGCACCTGCGCGGAAGCAGCGTTGTCCAGGAACCAACCGATGAACGCGATCCACAGACCTCCGGTAATGTTTCCGCTGAACATCTGTAAGACGCCGAAAAAAATGAATAGAAAGCCAAAAAAACGTCCGACATTCGCTGCGATGAGCGTCGCGCGCCGCATGTTTTTCGTGAGTGCCCATACGATGGCGCGGAACACGCGGCCTCCGTCGAGGGGGTAACCCGGAATTAGATTAAACACCACAAGGGCCATGTTGATGTAGGCCAGATACTTGGCCAGTCCCAGGAGGGGTTCCATACCTGACACCACCGGCTGCATCGCGTAGAAGCACACTGCCAGAACCAGGCTCACGAGGGGACCCGCGATCGCGATGAGAAACTCGGCGATGGCGCTGGGTGGCTCCGCGCCAATTAGGGCGACGCCTCCGAAGAGGAACAGCGTAATGCTCCGCACCGGAATTTTGTATCGCATGGCCACCACGGAGTGCCCCAACTCATGCAGCAGCACACTGACAAAGAGCATAAGAGCCGTCACGGCGCCCATGAACCAATACAACAGTGGCGGCCAGTGCTTGAACTCGGCGGGATAGTAGCTGCTACCCAGCATCCAAGTCATCAGGGCGAAGATCAGAAACCAGGAATAATCCACACCGATGGGAATCCCCAGAATCCTGCCCAACGGAATGTTGTGTCGAGTCATGACTCAAGGAGAAGTCCTCGATCAGTTTTTGGTCCCGAATATATCGATCACCTGCCGCGCCAGTGCCCTATCGACTGACTTCGAAAATGCGACAGTGCCGAACTTCAACAGCTCTCCTTCTGAGGTGCGATTGAACTCGAACGCGTACTCGACGACTTCGTCATTGCGGCCGTAGTGCGCATGCCCGCGCAGCGTTGCTGAATGTTTTGCCCAGGTCATCAGCTCAATTTCACGACTGTTTCTGCGATTCGACTTGAACTGGTCGCGCCAATAATCAACCTCTTCGGGCGTAAACAAGGATATCACCCGAACAGCGCCGTCCCGGATCAAAGCGGTCCTTTTTTCCCAATAATCATCATTATTTAGCATTGCGTGGATCTTTGAAATCAAGAGCTGGCCAGGCCCTCCAGCAGAACGAATCAGACAGCTCACTCGCCCGAACTTAAACCAGTTGCTCAGAGTTCAAAATGCGGCGCCTAAAGCGACGTTATCTAATCACTTTTTCGGTTTCAGGATCAAACAAGGAGACCTTTTCCAGGTCGAGCTGGACGGTTACCTTTTCACCCAAATGGAATAAATGTTCGCCGTGAATCCTGGCGATCAAGTTACCTGTACCTGCCTTCAGGTAGACCAGCGACTCCGAACCCATTGGTTCAGCGATATCAACGGTCAAGGTAACCGGCAGACTGGAGCCCTCGTGCGGTTCGTCACTGATGTGTTCAGGACGGATGCCGAAAACGATATCTTTATCGACGTATTTGGCTGCCAGGGGTTCGAGGCGGCTTTTGAGAGGGAACGTCAGCGCGTCTTGCTCGCCCGATTCGACAAAGAACAAGCCAGTATCGCGGCGTTGGACTTTCCCCTTCAGGAGGTTCATTGGGGGACCGCCAATGAAGCCGGCGACAAAGAGGTTTTCCGGTTGCCGGTACAGAGTCAGCGGATCCGCGACCTGCATGATCAGGCCGTCGCGCAAGACACAAATGCGGTCACCCATGGTCATCGCTTCGACCTGGTCGTGGGTCACGTAAATCATTGTAGAACCCAACTCGACGTGCAACCGAGAGATTTCCGAGCGCATTTGCACGCGCATTTTTGCGTCCAGATTCGACAGCGGTTCGTCGAACAGGAACACGATCGGACTTCGCACAATCGCGCGACCGAGAGCAACGCGCTGGCGCTGACCGCCGGAGAGAGCTTGCGGTTTGCGCTCCAGCATTTGGTCCAGTCCCAGGGCCTTCGAGGTTCGTCCAACCATTTCCTTTATGAAATCCTTCTTCTTTTTTGCCAATTGAAGGCCGAACGCCATGTTGTTGAATATGGTCATGTGCGGATAAAGCGCGTAGTTCTGGAACACCATCGCTATTCCGCGATCTTTCGGCTCAAGTTCATTCACTACACGACCACCGATCGAGATCGTCCCGCTCGTGATCTTTTCAAGACCGGCGACCATACGGAGCGTAGTCGACTTCCCGCAACCGGAAGGTCCGACAAGCACCATGAACTCACCGTTCTCGATGTGTAAGCTTATATTTTTAACTGCTGTGAATGTCGGGCGGCCCCGGTCATCCACATAGGTCTTCACCAAATCCTTGATTTCTACGGAACCATCACTCATGGCATTTCGTTCTTGGGTTTTATCATTCTTTTGCTTCGCAAAAGACAGACTTTCCTCCCGGCAAAGTCATTTGCCTCGTTAGCCGAAATTTCTCTGCGAAGGCTTGCATCGGACTAATGGTAATAGCATACATCCACACCTCATTTACCCCCGGACTCTACGCCTCTCTAATACTCTTTTCGAAGTGTTCCGATTGCTTTCAGCTATAGGGAAAGACTTCACCGGTTTTAACCCGGGATCTTTACGGTCGGTAAGCGTAAGTCACAGGACACTTGACGGTCCATGAGCTTTGGTTCGCCATATGTCAACGTGCCAGTCTTCTCTCATCGAAAGGGGGTTCCCGGTGCGGGCGCTCGTGCGTGCCCTGGACGAACGAGCCGAAGACCTACGGCGTCTTGGCGCCAAAATCGCCGTCGGTGACGACGCGAACTATGCCAGTCTTTTGGCCGCGCTCGAGAATGTGGAGTCCGCGTATTTCTGCTATCCGACCGAAAAGCGGGTAAGTCTGGGCCTTCTACTCACACGGGCTTTGCAGGATTGCGCATGGTCAAGAAGCAGCAAATGCGATGGACTGAGTCATGCGCGCACAATCTAATTCAGGTGCGGACGAAGGTGCTCAATGACCAACTCCGGGAGA
>CAZMNG010000629.1:0-3475 GCA_964567505.1 uncultured Chthoniobacterales bacterium | reverse complement strand
TAACCGGTAAACCCCAATACATGGATGACACAATGCGCCCTCCGCTGGCAAGAGCTCTTCCCCAACAAGCCAAGAGTGACAGGATCAATCGATTGAAGGTTTGAAGTGTGTTGCGATTAATCGTTGCCATTTGCAGGACCGCACCGCGCGCTGCCGAACGCTTCTCGCCCTTTTCAAACGACTCGATTTTGAAAATTCTTGAATAACGAACCAAACCTACAGAACTTAGCAGCTGCCTGTACGCATTTTCGAAAACAGATCTACATTCCTAGCGGCGCGTGAGCAAAGCTCACAGAGCGCATCCGAAAACGCGTCCGCCTGGCAAGGCCAAAACTGCAAAGGAGTCGTCCGACCGTATGATGCGCCGCCTAATCCGAATCTTTCTATTCATCACATTTTGTTGCGTTTTGGTCGGTAACAGGGTCGGAGCCCAGCAGACCTCCGCAACCACGCCGAAACCGAGCCCTACAAATCCGGTACCCACGCCGATCCCGGTATGCGAAATCGCCTCGCAAGGGGAATCCGCCAGCGAGTCTCTCCGCGACATCGAGACCAGCTTGTCGACTGATCAGCTAACCGCGACCGTTGAAAAACGTCTCCCACAGCTGACAAACGAAATCGACTTGCGAACGGCGGAAATGGGCAGACTTCTGGCTTCAAGTCTGCCGCTCGATTTTCTCCACTTCATGGAGATCACTTTGCAGAGATTTCGTGATGAACTTTCGACGGAGAATGATGATCTGACGCAGCGCACCAGAACCCTGGACGATCAGATTGCTCAGTTGGACAAGCTGAACATGATCTGGAAATCAACTCTCCAGTTGCCAGAACTATACCAGACGGCGCCGGAGATTCCCAAGCGCATGCAGAGTCTGATCGACCACATCGGTCGCGTGCAGCAAGCTGCAAAATCTCTTCGGGAAAGGGATCTGACTTTGCAGGGCGGCGTTCTGGAGGCGACAGCTCGATTGCAAATAGGCCTCTCAGCGCTCGAACGGGCGGAAGCCAACGCCGTAAGAAACCTTTTCGTTCAAGATAGTTCCCCTATCTGGAGACTTGGGGTCGACAGCTGGCAAGAGGAAATGCACGTAACGGCCGTCTGGAACCGTCTGGAGAGCAACTGTCAACCTATTCGGTGCCTACATCAAACGAAATGCGACGGTCTTCCTGGTTCACGCGATCATTATTCTCCTTCTCTTGCTTGTCGTGCAATGGTTGCGGCGCGGAGTGCACAAATGGACTGAGCAAGAGCCCAGTTTGCGGCGCGCGGCGCCGGTCTTTGATGTGCCGGTCTCAACGGCGATAGCGCTCTCTTTTCTGATCACCGGACCGATCTATTCTCTGGCTCCGTTTTTGCTCCGGGCGATCCTCGGGGGAGCACTCCTTGTCCCGACCGCGCTGATTCTCCGCCGGTTAATGGATCGAACCCTATTTCCACTTCTCAACGCGCTGCTCGTCTTTTACTTTGTCGATCAACTGCGATTGATCACGGCAGCCGTGCCACTTTGGGGCCGGTTAGTCTTCTGCGGAGAGATGTCAGGCGCAACTGTGTTTCTGATCTGGCTGATTCGGAGCGGGCACTTATCGACTATTGGTGCCAACACAACGAAGCGTTTCGCGCGAGTAATCCGGGTTGCTAATGTGGCCCAGCCCGGTCTCTTCTCAATTGGTCCGATGCGCCCCGAAAGTGGAGAATTGGCGACGTGGATAAACTGCTTTCCTAGAAGAGGCGAGAAGGATAAAGTTCAAGGCAGCGATGAGTCTCAACGAAATCCTCGAACAATTGCCCAAGCTTACCGAAGACGAAAAACGGCAGCTTTGGAATATACTCGGCCAACAGTTGGCCGACGAAGGCGAAGAAAGCCCCGAATTCCTCGCAGAACTCGACGCACGCATTCGCGCTTTGGATCATGGTGCACGGATTTATTCGCTTGATGAGGCCCGCCAAATGGTGAGAGATACCGTTGCGCGTGCTCGCCGGTAATTACCGGCATGTACGTCGTAATGATCCTTGAGGCGGCTCACGAAGACCTCAGAGATATCGTTGCCTACATTAGCAACGAAAATCCCAATGCAGGGGAAACCCTCGGTCGTGAATTACTCGATCAAGCGATGAGCCTCGAATCGTTGCCATATCGAGGTTCGCGAGTCAAAAAACGGCGAGGTCTCTTAAAACTCATTCATGCGAACTATCTAATTTATTACCGGATCAAGGAACAGAAACAGGTCGTCGAAATCATAGCATTCAAGCATGGAGCACAGATCAAATGACTGTACTGGGTAGCCCAGTCTCCAGCGGATCGGCCCGAACCGAAAGCCGGAACAGTAAAAGGTCCGTAATCAGGAGAACCGAAAAGAGGATGCCGGCGATGGCTGCGGCGCGCGGCGTCTTCAACCGCGCACGGATCAAGGTTGCTTCCTGCTTCATCTGACACTGAGAATTGCCGCCGGCAACTGCCTCGCTAGCTTATTGATCGATGTAATCCGGCGGCAGTCCCGCGGTTCTAACTCTCCTATTGAGAACTTCCTTTTCCACAGAGAGCGAGATCCATTCTTCCGGAGGATTTGGATCGGTCCGCAGATTGCGAAGCTTAAGGAGAATATCCTTTTCGTTCTTTGTCATCCGCTCGAGTTGGAGTAAGTGCTGCTTCCAAGAGGGCACCACTATTTCCATCCGGAATTTGTTCGGTTGTTTCAGGTCCTCGTACAAATGCCACCTGTAGGCACCGTTTCGTAAAAAGATCAGTCGAGCGTCACGCATCAATTCAATGCAGTCGTTTCGGTGCGTCGGATCGACACTGAATTCTGCTGTAATGGATACAGGGCCATCTTGCGGCGCAGGTAGCCGGCCCGGGTCAAGGCTCTGACCAAAGATCGTCCTCGGCGCCGACTCGAAACTCAGGCTCTTGGTAATGTCGATCGAGGTCTGAAGGCCTGGAACAACACGGACGACGATCATAAGCAATATGCCGAAGATGGCAGCCCTGCATCAGCATGACGATGTTGGGTTTCTTTTCTTGCGCCTGCGCCGGACAGACTGCGCATAGCATGGCAGTCGACGCCGCCACGGCTGTCACAAAAGACAGAGCGTGACGGAATACTTTAGGTCTATATTTTCTTATCATATAGTGGAGTTTGTTGGTTGGGGTGAGAGAAGAAGCTCTCTATTTGTTCGGCGAAGCTTGGCCGCCAGCCGAGTCATTAGCCTGTGAGTCACTGCCTGAGATCACGCACCGAAAGCCCGTATGAGACGAGCCGGTATCGGGAGGCGTGCCGCGGCGCGCGCTGGGCCGATAACTCTCGCAATAGGAGGGGTTGCAAAGGAATGAGCCGCCTTTGACTACGCGCTTGGGCGCGTACGGATCGGCTGGATCAAGACTCTCAGCTGGTCCGGCAGGGTCCCGACACACGTTCTGGCTCGCAGCCTCAATGTAGGCGTCGACCCGGTACCAGTCACTGCACCACTGCCAGACGT
>CAZMNG010000628.1:0-3485 GCA_964567505.1 uncultured Chthoniobacterales bacterium | reverse complement strand
ATTCCGCTGCTCGAAAGAGGCCGCTCAACACCCTTGCTTACATTCAAACTTTGAGAGACGCCGTGACTCAATCTTAGCCGCCCGGACGAAACCACGGCAGACTCTTCAGATAATCAACCGTCCTCAGTTCCTGGCAGGCGCGCCAAGCGGTTTGTCAGAAATGCAGTGATTGCTTCGAGCGCCTGCGTCGAGGCAGCCAGAGTGCCGATCCCTGACACGAAGCCGTGAGCCATGCCTTCCCACACATCGACCCTGGCATCTACTGCGCATCATCGGGAGCGGCAGGAAAGGGATGCTCTGGGGCCAAGCGGTAGTCCGGGATGAACGCCTCGACGCCGGTCCGGGCAGCAAGGTGTCCGATTAGATTGCGGAAGGCCTGAGCAGAGCCCCAGTTGAACCAGCCACCGTGGAGGTGCAGGATGACTTCTCCTGGTCGAACGGTCTCCGGCCGGCACCACCAACCGGAAACACCGCCTACTGTGCCGGCTTCATACTTGACCCCAGCAGGCGGGATCACCCCGCTCATGATAGCGTCGAACGGTCCACGGGCAGCGGTCCCCTTGAGTCGTCCCTTGTTGGGTTCAACAATCGCCCTCATGGCGGTCATAGCGGTTTTGTCCGCCGGGGTAACGGGGTGCAGGACCGACCAGGCCGTCGGTTCAAGAATGGAATTTGGCATGACTTTTGTCCTTAGATTGGCTGGCCACGAATTACAGGGGGCTTCAAACCGCCGAGCTATTGGATTCTTGACAGCGCCCCGGTCCAAATTTATAACCAAATCTCGCGCAACATCTTACACCGCGCCAAAAAACGTTACCCGCTCAACCGTTTAACCTAGATAGAATTTTTTCGCCAATTGTGACCGCGCCGTTTAACCCGAACTTTTTACCTCGAGACCATCACCATGCATAGACAACTACGTCTGATTCTTACGCTATTGGCGGCATTTCTTGCCTGGCAGACTGAAGGCAAAGGCGATGACGCTGGCCCGGATTTTTACGCGACGGTCCAAGACAACTTTGCAAAATGGGATACTAACAATGACGGCTCATTGAGCAGCGACGAGATTCTCGCCGCCTTTGCTAATCCCGACTACCATGGGCGCGCCGCAGCCGCCATCGCGGTCCTGCAGAAGCTGGAAACCCGGCACGTTGGTCACCACGAAGAAACGGAGAGTTTTACCTTGGATCAGATTCTCCAGATGCGGGATCAAGCCAAAAACGGTCACGATAAGAACGAGGCTACTTTCAAAAATTACCTGAAAAGAATTGCAGCCGGATCAACGGATTTGTTTGTGCACGGCATTCCGCAAATAGACGAGATCGTTCAGGGAGGTGCAAACGACTGTTATCTCATTTCGGTGATCGCTTCGCTCGCTTATCAGCGTCCTCTGGAGCTGTCGAGAATGATTCAACAAGGCGCCGACGGAAACTACGTGGTCCATTTTGCCAGCGTGGCCCCGATAAAAGTGAGTCGTCTGACCGAAAGTGAAGCCATCGCTTATAATAGTTCCAGGGACGGCCTGTGGTTACCGATTCTGGTAAAAGCGTTTGGCGAATACAAGCTCGCGCACGGCTGGGACACAACAGAAGCGACTCCGGTGGCGGAAGATCCGGTCGAGGCCGTGGCCATCCACGGTGGTAATTGCGCCCAGGTGATTAAGCTATTTACCGGACATGGGGTAAAGTCGCATAAGCCGAAAGACATCGAAAAGGATTTGCGAAACCAGCTAACGGCAGCCATAAACGAACGCCGAGTGGTGGTGGTGGTCGGCGTCCCTCATCATGCGATGACGGCGATCGCGTATGATAGTAAGTCCGACCGGATTGAGATCTGGAATCCATGGGGAAGCACCAGTCAATTCAAAACGCTCGATGTGAAAATGCAGCACGGCTTCTTTGCTATCCCGATCTCGGAGTTTGTTGAGAAATGTAATAACATCATGTTCGAGGATCCGACGGTTAAGGCGAATACGAAAGGTGATCACCCAAAAAAAGTGGGTAAGGGAGCGGCTAAGAATGCCGCCGACTGATCGGAACCGGTTGAAGGCCAAGGCGCCCCGCCGGACACTAGCTCGCCCAATCCGCTGCCGAGCTAAGGCTCAGGAAAGCTGACGCCGTCTACTGCTGTCCAAGACAATGGTTGGTTGAACAATGGAAAGCCACCAAACGCCCCTGGTCGAATATTGCCTGGGCCCGTTCAAGCCAACCCGTCACAGCCTCCTGGACAAGTATCGCATCCTCAAATGCAGCTTCCAACTCGAGTTCACGTGCTGTTTGGGTCAACTCCGCCCTATTGCGAACCAACGTTACGCCGCGGCTAGCGGTACCCATTGCAGTCTTAACGTAAGCGGGAGAAAAATCTAATTGAACGAGCTCCGGTGACGTGAAGACGAACTCTGTCCGCGGATGGGGAAGTGCAAGCTCAACAAAGCGTCACTTGCTTGAGTTGGTGGATTAAATGTGAACCAGCGGAAACTCAAGTCGGCAACAACAGGCGATGTCATTAATCAAGGGCTGACCGCAAATGTATTTCCGACCTTATCAGCGACTCGCCTTAGCCCGGCCATAGATTAAAAGAAGTACTAAAATAATTGATCCTGACACAACCTGACGCCCGGCCTCAGGGATCGATAAGATCGGCAATAAACTCTGAATAATAGTAATAATGATCGTGCCGGCAATCGTACCGATATAGCTTCCAAATCCACCCAAAATGGAAGTTCCCCCAACTACCACCGCGGCTATCGATGCCATTTGATAAGGGTCTCCGATATTCAAATAACTGGTCTTCGTATAACCGGTGAGCAATACTCCCGTTAGCGCTGCCATCAAACCCGAAATAACATAAACCGAGACGGTGGTAAACTTGACGCTCACGCCCGACATATGGGCTGCCTTAGGAGAATGTCCCACGGCATAGGTCCATCGGCCGAAAGACGTACCGTGTAACACCACAGTTACAATCAGGGAAACCACCGCCCAAATGATCACCATGAAAGGCACACCAGCGAGCGCGTCGGTTGCCACATGCGACAGCAACGGGGCCGAATTTCCCTTGGGTGCCCCGTTCGTATAGAGCAGCGATATCCCTTGGACAACGCTGGTGACGCCCAATGTCATTACCAGGGGCGGTATATTAAGCATTCCGATTCCCATTCCGTTAACTAAACCGATCACTCCTCCAACCAGTAATGAAACGGCGACGGCAGGTATAATTCGAGTATCGGAACCAGTCATAATGGTAGCAGAGATTACTCCGGCCATGGTGATGGTAGAACTGACCGAAAGGTCAATCCCACCCGATATAATTACCAAAGTTTGCCCCACCGCCACTAACCCGGTAAAAGAAGATATTCCCAACACAAGCAAAACATGGTTTACCCCAGCAAACTCCGCAGAGACAAGTGAGCTAGCGCCAAATAACAGCAAAACCGCGAAATAGGGCCAGAAAAAAATAGGAATCCTCCTCCACGAAAAATCACG
>CAZMNG010000627.1:0-3486 GCA_964567505.1 uncultured Chthoniobacterales bacterium | reverse complement strand
AGAAGTGATCCAAATCCGCTGCCGAGCACATCGATCCCGATCTCCGCCCCAACACGTTGAATGGCCTTTGCTTCATCCGAACAAAAGATGTATCGGAAAGCGCTCAAGACGCTCTGGGAGTGGACAAAATGATTGTGCCATGGGGCATTCACCATCGCGATTCCGTAGACGTGCGGATTACCCAGTAGAACTTCAGCATTCCATGATCCGACGCCGGCGAAAATCCCGGCATCCGGAAAAATTCTTTTCAACGCGTCGAACAGAGGCGTAATGACGAGAAGATCTCCGATGTCGTTGTTGCGCAGCACAAAAATCTTTTGCGGCGCAATCGGTGGTTTCGGCGCCTTGGGAAAAAACAGGCTGAACGACGCGACGAGAGATTCAAGGATGCTCCTACGCCAGCCCACTTATTTTCTCCCATGTGCACAAGACTCCGCCGGCGGCAATTGCGTGGATGAAGCATGATTTGGTCTTGACCTGGTCCTTTCTGGCAAGTATGCGCAAAAGCTCGGCCATGCAGAACCGGAGACAATAGACGGCATGCCGAGGAACCATCGAGGAAGGCCGCGTGACGAAACCAATCATACAATTTATAACGTACGCACAATTTGTCGCCAACATCTTCAAATGCTTCATTCGTCAGCCCGGCGAAAGCCTTCGAATACTTCGAGCGCTACCACTTATGGTAAGCGGGTCGCTTCGCGCCAGAGACTGGCCCGACTCTTTCACTAAGCGATGCGCAAAAAGCTGCAACGCCCACGAATTATCGGAGAACGGGCTCAATCCTCTAAAAGTCTATTTTGCGTCCCACAAGGAAGGTAGAGGCATTGTCAAGTGGATACATTACTTCGACATCTATCGAAGACACCTCGAGAAATTTGTTGGCAAGGAAGTTAACGTAGTAGAAATCGGCGTGTTCACTGGGGGAAGTCTGGAGATGTGGAAACACTATTTCGGTTCGAAGTGCCGAGTTTACGGCGTAGACATTCGAAAAGGGTGCAAGTCGTTCGAGGATGAAAAAACGAAGATATTTATTGGCGACCAGTCAGATCGCAAATTCTGGAAACAGTTCAGGGAACAAGTGTCATGTGTGGATATTGTGATTGATGACGGGAGTCACGTACCTGAACAACAGATTGTAACCCTCGAAGAGATGCTTCCTCACATACGTTCGGGGGGCGTTTACCTGTGTGAGGATATCCATCGTCACCACAATAGATTTGCCGCTTATATATACGGCCTGTCAAATCGCCTTAATGCGATGGCATGTGATCCCGGGCAGCTGACTCCTGTTTACGCCTCTGGATTTCAACGGTCTATTCATGTAATTCATTTGTATCCCTTCGTTACAGTGATTGAGAAAACTGATATTCCGGCTGAACATTTCACCCTCATCAGACAAGGAACTGTTTGGTAGCCGTTTCTTTGAGAGCAAGGCTCGAGGCGCTAAATCTTGAGCGCCACCAGAAAAGAGATAAGCGAGTCGACATCTACCGTGAGATTGGGAAGGCGAACGCTTTCGACTATTGCACCTTCCGGCGCCTTGCATGCAGTGTCATCGGGAGTTGCAAAAACAGCGTGATAGTCGAAATCCAGAAACTGACTGAGACGCCAAAAAATATTCCCGCCCCGCGCCTGGTAGGTCTCGCCCCGGTCGTAAGTCGGGTTCCGGAACTCGATGATCCTGCAACCAGGTGGCGAGAAGATCACGTTGGCTAGTCCGGCGCCATGCCCTCCTACGATGCATTCGGCTCCCCTGAACAGCGCCGCTTGTTCATCGAAGGATAGAAGTTCAGGAACCACTTTCTCGAAACCAGCCCCAGACAATTCGCGCAATAGGTCCTCTTCATTCGTAATTCTTCCATGGCTGCACAGCTCCCGAGAAATGTAAATCCGGCGCTTTTGAATCGAATCGGAATGGCGGCAAAGGCCCAGAAGGAACTCGCGAGCCATCATAACAAAGCTTCGACCGTAGTTCCAGGGGCCCGTTGTGAAATAGAGTTCCTCACATTCAATGTGAGATGTCTCTTCCAGCGGAATGATCCGTGCCCGATCTACGCCGAGCCGCTCACATACAATTTTCTGCGAGTCGTGCATCGGCGAGAACATAATGATGTGATCAAAGTCGTTGAGCTTGAAACCCGCCTGACTCGCTAGGCGGATGTGCGGAATTTGCTCAATCAGGAAGTGATAATAGTTCCGATCCCCAATGAGTAGCAGAGATGTCCCTGAAAATCGCCGCAAAGGTCCGAGCCTGATCTTTCCGAATAACCAGTTGTCTTCTGGTCCCTTCCCCATCCAGGCCGAGAAGGAAACCAAAAGCCGATCATCGAGAGTCAGGACTGCTCTGGCGTCGCGGTGGAACCGACCATTCCGGACGCGATACAGGCCGAATCCAGGGCTTTTGTACTTTAAAGGCTGATAAATTCGGATCTCTTCCGGGCGGGCCGAAACCGGTACCTTAAGAGAGAAAGTTTCCGGATCAAGAACCAGCCATTCTTTTGCGGCGCGGTCATCGACGGACCGGACATACTCATCGAACGAAGTGTAGAATCCTTTTGGTGGCCCGATTATCCGCGAAGAGACAGGAAGAGATTGTAAAGCCTTGGCCAATACTGCTCTGCCTTGTCGAGATATACGTCTTAACACAAACTTGCTTTGAGCCTCCCACCGTCAGCGGATCAACGGCAACTTGTCAATTTCGATTTTGAATCAATTGCAAGACCCAACGAGAAATTCAAGCTTGCGCCTACGCCAGCACACTTATTTTCTCACGTGTGCACAAGATTCCCCTGGCGGCAAACGCGGCCGTTTCGATCTGGAGGCCTTGATTCCCAAGCCCGTAGAAATACTGATACCCAATTTTTCGTAAAAACCGGAAGACATCCGCGGCGGTCCAACCAAAGGAACTGATCCAACGCTCTTCAATTTCCAGAAAGATCTTTGGCCCGCAACGGCGAAGCGTCGATTCCCCGCCCCGAAGGACCAGCAGCTCCGCGCCTTCAGCGTAACACTTTATGAAATCGATTTTCGGAAGCCGTTCAGCGTATCGGTCCAACCGCATCATTTCGACGTTCACCGCTCGGATTTGATTGCTGATCCAGGAGCCGTCTCTGTGTCGCGAGATAGAGCTTTGGAGCTTTCGCGAACAAATGGCGGACCAAACGTCTCAATGCGCTTTCCATCGGCGATGGGCCATCTCAAACAACTTCGCCAATTTCGTCCAGCTTTCCCAGTGGGGAGCCAGGCAAAGAATCAGTCGAATCGCATCGGGCCGGAAGTAGCGGTTGTAGCATATACTCGCGAATCGATGGCTGAGCGGATCCGGCTGGCTTAGGGCGATTGCATGATGCTCCACGACGGCGCCGGGGATGCAACGGCACTTCCAACCGTGCCGGTACAAGTAAGCGCCGAACTCAAGATACGAAGACCCGAAGCCAAAGTCCTCGATCATCCGGAATCCGCGGTCGAAAACTTCGCGCGGGT
>CAZMNG010000626.1:0-3487 GCA_964567505.1 uncultured Chthoniobacterales bacterium | reverse complement strand
AAGGGCTTTCCACTGTGGCGGAGTTTGCAATAAAAATCCCTCACGTGGCCTATTTCGCCATCCAGCGCGCGGAGTGTTTCACTGTAAAGGTGTTTAATACTTTGGAACATAAATTTCGATCGTAGGCCTCTCCAGAGCGCTCTCGCAAGGCGCCGTGATGGAACCTTAACGGCTAAAAAAATTCCTGAGCCATAAAAACGCACTAAACCTACCTCGAGTTCTGAGCCTCTCTCATACTCTTTTCGAAGTGTTATTGATTGGGTTCGGCTATGGCAGAGATTGTGAGTGCCGATTCACACCTTCCGCAGGCTCTGGTAACGGGAACGGAGGTGACCGCCAGTGGGTTGATCCTCGACTTCATCAAGATCGTCGGCATCGGTGCGCTCGTTGGAGCGGGAGTCGGTGCGGCAGTTTCGCAAGTCATCAAACTGGTGGATGATCCGATGATCGAAATCACTCTCACGACGATTGCCGCGTACGGCTCCTTCGTGGAGCGTGATCCTGACTTTGGGCGGGTTACGCGGCGGGTTGCCCATGGTATTGGTGCTCGCTATCCCAAAGGATTTTCCGCATCGGGATTTGGCAGAATCGACTTTAGAGCACAGGGTCTCTTCAATGGACGGCATTTTGACCAAGAAATCATCGTCCTGTACATCAGGTTCAGGCCATGGATTTCGAGGTCGGTTGCCGTAAAGCGAGCGGTTTGATAGTGTTGTTTCGCACTTGTGTTTTTTCTCAGTTGATTCAACCGCCAGGTCAGACGGCCTGCCCGAGAGCGTCGATCTTGGAAGCAATCACCGCTATCAATTCGTTCCATGATTTCAAAAACGATTTTACGCCCTCGTTCTGTAGGCGGGCGGCCACGGTGTCCACGTTTACGCCGGCCTGGGCGAACCGGTCCAACCCCTTTTCGCAATCGCCGCCGTCCGCCGCCATGACCGGGCCCATTTCGCCGTGATCGGCGAGGGGGCTTTCAACGTTCCCTCGGGCTCGTGCATAGGTCCGTTTGGCCTCGGCTTTGGTTTCATCTCCGAGTCTCCGGCTCGGCCGTCTCCAAGTCTTCAACTGCTCGAACCTCCTCACGTCCCAACTGCTCGTAGGGTGCATGGACTCGCTCGACGATCTGCGGCGTCAAATCGGACGGCGTCTTGGCATTGACTTCAGCATTCGGTTCGATTTTGGCGTCGGCCGGTGGCTGGGCCTTCGCTTCCGGCTTCTGCTCAATTTCGGCCTCAGGCTTCGGTCTAGCTGTGACTTCGGACTTCGCTTCAGGTTTAGACTCGATTTTAGTTTCAGGTTTAAGTTCGACTTTCGTTTCCGCGTCCCCCTTCACCGTGGTTCCAGCTTTAGGCTCGGCTTCGGGTTTGGCTTCAGGCTTAGCATCCTCTTTAGCTTCGGGATTAGCCTTGGCTTTGGCGGGATCAAAAATCCTTCAGGGCAGCAATGGCAATCAGAACACTTCGAAAAGAGTATGGGAGAAGCTCAAAATTCGGGGTAAACTAGTTTCGCGTTTTTATCCCAGGAAGTTTTCGATTGATGAAGGATCAATTCTGGCAGTTCAGAACGACTCCTATGCAGGAGGAAAGCTACGGAGATAAACGGTATGAAACAAAATGGTTCACCGTTTGGTTTAGGGATTGGGCCGAGAACAACGCACTAACGGACAAAAGGCACCCGAACTGGCGAGCTGAATCGGCAGTTGCACCTATCCTGCTTCGGTGCCCATTGCCGCATTGCACTGCACTCACAACAAAAAACCTAAAGTATGACCAAGAACAACGCCATCGTAGCGATATATCCATCGCACACAGCCGCCGAAGCGGCTATCAAGGAGCTCCAACAAGGCGGTTTCGATATGAAGAAACTGTCGATTGTTGGTAGCGACATTCACAAAGACGAACACGTGGTCGGCTACTACAATGCCGGGGACCGCATGAAATACTGGGGAAAAATGGGAGCCTTTTGGGGTTGGATATGGGGATTATTGTTCGGTTCGGCGTTCTTTTTGATTCCAGGAATCGGGCCGTTGATCGTCGCGGGGCCACTTGTCAGTTGGATCGTCGGGGCGCTGGAAGGCGCGGTCGTGGTAGGCGGTCTGAGCGCAATTAGCGCCGGACTGTACAGTTTAGGCATCCCCAAGGACAGCATACTCAAGTACGAGACGGCGCTGAAGACCGACAAGTTCGTCCTGATTGCCCACGGCAGTATGGATGAGATAATTCATGCCAAAGACATTCTCCATCGCACCCAATCGGAGGCATTGGAAGAACATCAGTAAATTTAACCTGCTGACAACAAAATTGCGCAGGGGAAGCGATGCAGAGATCTTAATGTCAAAAGGTGACTGGCGTTCTTCCTACAAGCGTCGCAAGTGCAATGCTTAGGACAAATACGAGCAGGGAAGCAATTCTGCAAGCGCCGGAATACCATGTGCCGCTCCTTGGTGCCGCATATCATGATAACGCGAAGGTTTGACTAATTGTGTAATAGCAAAATCTCGCGCAACGTACCAGGCGCTTCGGCAATCAGGGGCCAACTGTGGGGCAATCCAGTCTACGATTGGGGGGCGATTTGGTGGACCGGCTACCGGTGGTGCATAGATGGTTTGCGAGAAACAGTTCCGGATTGGCCCACACGTCGCTCGAGTCAGGCGAAACGAAAAAGAGCAGGTCGCCGATCGGCGGCGCAAATGGGATCACGCGACGGTGCACTCAGCTTCCTGGCCGAGCACGTAGCTCGTCCGTTTCACCGCCAGTAGGCGGATTCCAGGCCGGTTCAGCGAGCCAGCGGACATAATCATCCCTATAATGCTCTTTCACAAAATCAACAGACTTATCTTCCCACTTCCCGTATCGGATCTCCTTGAGTCCGTCTCGCAGTTGCATCTCGAGACCGAGAGCGTCGCACAGAGGCTTCGCGGTCGCGATCGTGCGTTTCATTGGGCTGACATAAACGGCTGTCCAGGCGATTGAGCGATGGGGATCTGCAAATGCTCTCGCCATGTGAGCGCCTTCCGCAGTTAATTCCGCATCGAGATCGCCACAATAGGTGCCTCTTACTGCAAATCGTCTCTCCGTGGCGAAGAAAATATAGTATTAAACTCAAAAGCAATCTCCAAAACAGAATTGTCCTAGGATGGATCTTGGCTCGATTCTTGTGAGTTCCCAATACCTTTTTAGAAATGTTGCAGTTGCTTTTGCCTATGACCCTTCTTGTCTTCTTCGAGCTCGGCGCGATTGTACATGCGCGCGATTTGCATGATGTTAACCGTCGGCTCGTGGAACTTGATGTCGGGCGACTCAAGTGTCTGCGCTATGATCCTCGCAACGGCGAGATTACGGAACAGCTTTTGCGAAATGAGTGCGTCGATTCGGCCTTTACGTGATTTTTGCGGACTAGCCCGCAAATTTCATAACCGGTCCGTGTCGTGAATCGTTTCGATTTGCCGACGGTGTGAGTCGGCCGATAAGTCTGTCTGAGGGGTAAT
>CAZMNG010000625.1:0-3503 GCA_964567505.1 uncultured Chthoniobacterales bacterium | reverse complement strand
AAACGCAATCAGAAGCACGTAAGCGCGCCGGATTAGATTGATTATTGCACTCATGATCGATGACAGAACCAGCCGAGCGTGGACCAGGAATCAAACCACTGTTTAATTTGAGCCGGCCAGTCGACGTTCGCTCTTGAGCTTGCAGTGACCGCTTCGATGCATGTGTCTTCTACGGCGACACCACGGTCGAGTGACTTCAGGATGGCGTATTCCTCTTCTTCGAGACGCTTGTAGTACAGGACATTGTCGTGTCTGTGGACAGCGAGATAGACCTTCTCTCGCTTCGGGAACCGAACACGTTTACGGTGGCCCCTCGTTTTTGGCGCTGCATCCTTCGCATTACTCGCTTCGCCGCGGAGGACATCCGATTCCCGTTTCTTTACGGCAATGAGGAAATCATCCACCGCGAAATCCAATTCCAGCAGCGAAAGATACGGTTGCAGGCCAAGCTTCAACTTCGAAGGAGGCGTGTCCAGAATATCGTCCTGGGTTACCGGTGGTTTGGAAGGCCCGTCAAAAGCGACCACCTGCGCCCATTCGAATCGAGCCATATCGAGGGCTAGATCTTCTCGCGGGGCAGACCAGTCCGGCTCTTCTCTTAAGAATTGTTCGAGTCGATTCCCAAGATCACGAAGCGTGTACGAGTCCGACTGGTACCGGGTCAGATACGCCCTGGCGAGCTTCATAAATTTTCGCTCTCCGACGATGGTGCGGAGCCCTGGATAATCGTCATAGAGACAATCCAGAACACGAAACCAATATTGGCGGTTATAAATTTCGAGGCGTTCGAATGAAGTCAGCCGGTCATTCGGCTTAATGAATTCCGAAGCGACCGACTTCATCAGGCTGCCGTCGGTCCACCGCTTCTGCATGCCCCACTGTGGAGTCAGCGGTCGAAACAATGCTCCGGCCATCACACGCTGCATCTCTTTAAGCTCCGCGCGTGAACTTATTTTACCTGGCGGCCGCAACGAGTTGCTGGTCTCGGAATTTGTTGGCTTTGAGCGCTTCATTGTGAACCTCGTCGAACGAAGGAATGCGATCGTCCCATTCGAGCAGTGTGGCGGTATTGCCGACCTGTTTGATCGCATGTGCATACATTTTCCAGACCGGATCGAGCACCGGATGATCATGCGTATCGAGTATATACTTTTCGAACTTGGAATGACCGGCGATATGAATCTGACCCACGCGATGATGTGGAATATGATTCAGATAGTCATACGGATTGAAGCTATGATTTTGCGACGAAACGTAGATGTTATTCACGTCCAGGAGAATGCCGCAATCTGCCTGCTCAACCACTTCGCTCAGGAATTCCCATTCGGTCATTTCAGAAGCGTGATACTCTGCGTAGCTGCTCACGTTCTCGACGCAGATGGGAACTTCAAGAAAGTCAGATGCCTCTTTGATTTTCTTTGCGGTGTGGCGCGCAACGGAAAAGGTGTACGGCATCGGCAGCAGGTCATGCGTGTAACGGCCGTCGACACTCCCCCAGCAAAGATGATCGGACAGCCAGGGCGTTTTCGTATATTTTACGAGTCGTTTGAGTCGCTTGAGATGCTCCCGATCAAACTTGTCGGCTGAACCGAAGTAGATCGCTACGCCGTGCTGGACGACTCGATATTGTTCGAGGATCGTGTCGAGTACCTCGAGCGGACGGCCACCATCGACCATAAAATTCTCAGAGATAATCTCGAACCAATCAACCACAGGCTTTTTTGCGAGAATGTGGCGGTAATGCGGCACGCGCAGACCAATGCCAATACCGTACTCCGTGTACCCGTTAAAAGCGTTTGCGGGCATAATCCTTATACCTTTCTAACAAATTAGCTCTCGGGAAGGAATGAGCCGGTCCAGGCAACCGATCCGGAGATCATCCCTCCCCGAGTTGATTATCGTCGGCAGGCGAGAAAGCCTGCGGACCTAACATTAAAGGGAAACTCCTGGGTTAGGAACCCTTATTTGTTGCGCAGCCGCCCTTGCCTTTGCACGAGTTTTTGCCTTTGCAGCCCTGATCGCTTGTCTTGCAACCGCCTTGACCTTTGCATTCATTCTGCCCTTTACACCCATGTTTGCCCTTATCTGTATCTGCCAGGGTCTGCAGCGCAACACCGGCATGCGAAGTCGTGGTACTCGCGGCGTAGGCACGAACGGCGAAGGAACCTGTCATAAGGCCGGCGACCGCCGCGCCTGCAATCACTGCTTTGGATGGTCTAATCATCTGTCAACTCTTTCTGGTTTATAGTTGGTGTCTGGTCGCCTTCGCTACAGCACGGCTGTATTAAGAGGACAATCAAACATCCGGTCTCCTAATTGTGCGCGCGTTGGCATATAGGTAGATGCAGGGCCGGATCGGTTATTCCAAAATAAAAAAACTGTCTCTCCCTCCTCGGGGTGTCTGCGTTCCGAAACCCTTTTTTTGCGGAATGTGCTGCCAAGATCACCAGGGAACCGATTTCTTCACGACGCTGCCGACTCCCCAGCGAGACACGGCCAGATTGCCTCGAGCGCCCGAAGATTGATTTTCCGCCAGGAATCTTCCGTCACAAAACGCGGTCGCGGGTGATCGAAACGGCTGGCTAGAGCCTGAAAACCAGAGCCGTACCGAAAGGTTGATCGTGCTCCACACAGATCTCCTCCGATGATTCGCACAGTTTGCCGAAGACGCGCTATCGCCCAAACAACATCGGCTACCGCAAACTGGCCATTTTCCCAGTTTGTGACCGATTCCTCGTCGCCGAGGCAGTCGAGGTCCACAGTGACGTACACCGGCAGGTGCCGGATCGATTCGACAAAATTCGCGAAATTCGCTCGCCAATTCGTAAACATGACCGGATGCAGCCAGGACGGGTACTTGTTCCCCTCGCGTTGCCAGGGCGCAATCCAGAGCCGACCGGATCGACAGCTCGATCGATTTCCGAGCAGGCGCCACGGGAACGTGCACTCAAAACTGCCGCAGCCCCAGACTGCGACTTTCTGCACCAGCGGATTTTCCAAGGCTCGGTTGACCCAGGCGCCACACGACCAATCGGGCGGTCGAATATCCCAGTCGGGGTGATTGTCGAACGATACGATAGCAAAAGCCTCCTTGATCTGGCGGACGAATACCGCGGTCAAGTGATGAAAATCTCCTGAGCCCGACAAAGTGAATGGCCGGAAATAGTCCTGAAACGTGCTAAAAAACGCGTCGATCGTCCGCTGTTTTGTGATGAACCGGAGCGACGGTCCAACGGCGGAGGCGTCCACGCGCACAGGAGCATTGAACGAGGGAGAAAACCCGAAATCCCAGGCATCATCGAATTGAAGCCAGACAGCTACGACTATCTGATGGAACAAGGCTGGCTATACCAGCGATCCGGCGATCAGGTTTCCGCGATTGAGTCCTTCTTGCATGCATCGCAGATCAATCCGCAGTCGCCCACCGTGTTCTATGAGTTGGGCATGAGTTTCTTTTTCGCGAAAGAGCACGACCGCGCGATCCGCCATTTCGAGCATGTCCT
>CAZMNG010000624.1:0-3507 GCA_964567505.1 uncultured Chthoniobacterales bacterium | reverse complement strand
TCGATTCCCTCCTCGGAGGCGGTTTGCCAAAAGGAGCCATCACTCAATTGCTGATTCCAAACATCAGTTCAGGAGGCGCAATTGTATTACATGAAATTATTGAGACGATGCAGGAACTCTCCCGGCATGTCGCTCTGATCGACGGCAGGGATTGTTTTGAACCACTGGCAGATCACCCACTCCTGCTCTGGATCCGCTGCAACAGCGTCGTGCAGGCCCTCAAAGCAACCGATTTGCTTCTCCGGGACGGTAACCTGTCGCTGGTCATCCTGGATTTCAAAGAAAGCCTGGAGAAGGAACTCAGGAAAATTCCCGGATCAGCCTGGTACCGGCTTCAACGGATTACCGAAGAAAACAGAAACACGCTCCTAGCGATTACACGTCATCCTATTGTGAGCAGTGCACAGATTACAATTTCCACATCACACCGGCTATTGATTGATGACTTATCAAGACAAAGATCTGATCTGGTAAAATTCATTTCACTGGAAATCACTCGTTCACGAACCCGGCAGGAATATCAATATGTATTATAACATAACAAGCTGTTTTGCAGTTCTTTATATTCCTTTTTACGCGCTTCAATCGGCTCGGCAGAAATCGATTTTGGAAAAATCTGCCCTGGAAAACAGGCCGCTGAACCAGCTCTCTTTCGAGGGAATTAAAACGGATATTCCGGCTCTTGGAGAAAGAGGAAATTCTGATGATATGTCATTCGATCTTCCTGCTGCTCTTTTGAATTCGGATGGAGTGCATGTACTTGAGTTGAATCCCGCCGCCGAGCAAGCCGGGATTCAACCCGGGATGTCAACCAGCCAGGCAATTGCCCGGGCGCCCGGACTCCTCTTGTACAGGCGGAGTCCCTCGAACGAACAGCAACTCCAACAGACGTTGCTCCAGCTTGTGTATCGTTATTCTCCCTTGATCGAGGAGAGCGCCCCTGGGATTTGCACGCTCGATTTAAAAGGTAAACGGATCCGCAAACATCAGCCGTGGCTGCGCGAATTACTGGCACAGCTTCGAGCAATCGGTTTCAAAGCGCAGGCTGGTACTGGTCCCAATCCGGAGATTGCGCTTCAAGCGGCAAAGATCGCCGACCCGATCCTGGAGATCTCTGGAGATTCTGCCCTGCTGCAATCACTGGCTATTGAATCCCTAGAGCCCTCTCCGTTCCTGCTGGATATCTTGAAAAGCTGGGGAATCCGCACCCTCGGAGCATTCACCCGGTTGCCCCGGGAGGAAATTGCGGAACGCCTCGGGCTGGAAGCTCTTTCGCTCTGGGATCGCGCAGCCGGACGATCCGCCAAGGTCCTTCAGCTTGTTCAACCGCCGGAAACATTCGAAGAATCGATCGATTTCGATCAACACCTGGAAACGCTTGAGCCGCTCCTGTTTATTCTGAGGCGTTTTCTGGAAAACTTGTCGCTGCGGATCGAGTCTGTTTATCTGTTGATCGCCGAGCTGCGTCTAACGCTGATCCTGGATGATGGAGAAAAAATCGTGCGCATCCTGCAGATTCCGGTTCCGACCCGGGACGTAGAGACGTTGTTTGGGATTGCGACCCAGTATCTTGAAACTCTGCAGGCAACAGCGCCTGTGACCGGTTTTCATCTGGGGGTAACACCGAGCCGGCCGGCCAATCATCAATTTGATCTTTTCCATGGCGGACTGAAAGATCCGAACCGTTTTTTCCAGACATTGGCGCGCCTGGCGGCCCTGGTTGGAAACGAAAAAGTCGGTATCCCGAAAAGGATCGACACCCATAAGCCGGATAGTCTGCAGATGTTGATCCCGAAGCTGAGCTGGTCTCTGACAGAAGTCAAAACAAACGTACCTCCGAAGACCGGGCCTGGTCTGCGCCGGTACCGGCCCGGGATCATCGCTCGGGTGGAGTTGAACGATGGCAAACCGGTTTTGATGCATAGCAGCGTAATCTCGGGAAGAATCCTGGAGGCACGCGGTCCATGGAAACTGTCCGGGAACTGGTGGGATCGAGCGCGCTGGGAAACGAGGGAGTGGGATATCGCGCTGGAAAATGGCGGGATTTATCGCATTGCCCAGCGCGGAACAACCCTCCAGGACCAATGGGAGGTCGTCGGGGTATATGATTAGGGTTCGCCGTTCACCGTTCGCCGTTCGCCGTTCACCGGCCGCAGTTCGCCGGTTGTCGTTCGCCGTTTGTTCAAAGTTTCGACGGTTCGAAGGGATTTGGTCTGTTGCTGCGATGGTCTGGAATGCCGAAGTAGAGCTCCGAACCTTGAACGGTGAACGGTGAACGGTGAACGGCGAACACTATATAGAGCTGCATGCTCGCAGCGCATTCAGTTTCCTGCGGGGAAGTTCTTCACCGGAGCATCTGGCGTTTACGGCGGCCGATCTGCAATTGCCGGCGTTGGCGCTCTGCGATCGGGACGGGGTCTTTGGGGCTCCGCGATTTTATGCGGCAGCGCGAGAATGCCGCATACGCCCGATCGTCGGCAGCGAATTGACGATGGAAGATGGTTCGGTTTTGCCGGTACTCGTGCAATCGCGAACCGGATACCAGAACTTATGCCGCTTGCTTTCACGCGCCAGACTACGTTCCCCTAAGAACGAAAGCTCGATTTGCTGGTCTGAGTTGCCGGAGTTCCAGGAGGGCTTGATCTGTTTAACAGGCGATGAAGAGGGTCCAGTTCATCGGGCTTTGGTTGCCGGAAATTTTTCGCGTGCCGATCAATGCATGGCTCTGCTCAAAGAGATTTTTGGGACGACCCAGCTCTTTGTGGAAATTCAGCGGCACGCGCTTCGTGCAGAGGAATGGTTGAACCGGCAGTTGTCCGAGCTTGCCGATCGTCATCGATTAAAACTGGTGGCGACCAATGGAGTTTTGTACGCAACACCGGACCGTCGGACAACGTTTGACGTATTCACCTGCGCGCGAAATCACACGCACCTTGATGCGGCAGGCCGATTACTGGAGCCGAATACGGAACGACATCTCAAACCGACGGCAGCGATGCGGGAATTATTTCCAGATCTGCCGCACGCAGTGGCCAACACAGTGGCTGTTGGCAACGAAATCGAGTTCACCCTGGAGAACCTTGGTTATCAATTCCCAAGGTTCCCCGTACCGCAGGGTGAAACCATGGACAGCTTTCTTGAAAAAGTGACCTGGGAGGGCGCCCGGCAACGTTACGGCAGCCCCATCCCGGCACCGGTTCGATCGCAGATTAACCATGAACTGGCCTTGATTCGGAAACTCAAATTTTCAGGTTATTTCCTGATTGTCTGGGATCTTGTCCAGTACTGCCGTGAATCGGATATCATGGTGCAAGGCCGTGGCAGCGCCGCAAACAGCGCTGTCTGTTACAGTCTGGGGATTACCGCCGTTGATCCGGTCGGCGGCAACCTGTTGTTTGAACGTTTTTTAAGCGAAGGCCGGAAAGGCTGGCCGGATATCGATCTCGATCTGCCAAGCGGCGATCGCCGTGAACGGGTGATCCAGGAGGTTTACCGCAAGTACGGCCG
>CAZMNG010000623.1:0-3517 GCA_964567505.1 uncultured Chthoniobacterales bacterium | reverse complement strand
TGGAGTCATGCACGAGACCGGTCACGCCCTGTATGAACAAGGGCTGCCAGTCGACCGCGCCGGACTCCCCTCCGGTGACTCGGTTTCTCTCGGTATCCATGAATCACAATCCAGACTTTGGGAAAATCATGTCGGACGCACAACGCAGTTCTGGCAGCTCTGGCACGCCGCGGCGTGCAAACATCTGCCGGACGTGGCGCGCTATTCGCCCGAGGATCTTTCCAAGGGCGTCCAACGCGTCGCTCCCTCCTTTATTCGCGTCGAAGCCGACGAGGTCACCTATGATCTTCACATTCTGCTCCGCTTCGAACTCGAACTAGCGCTTGTCGAAAGACGCCTGAAAGTCAAAGAGTTGCCCGAAGCGTGGAATACGCGGTTTTACGAGTTGTTCGGACTCAAAGTGCCGGACGATCGGCGTGGGGTGCTTCAGGATATCCATTGGAGTCACGGATCCCTTGGATACTTTCCGACATATACCTTGGGGAATCTGAATGCGGCGCAGTTGATGGTCGCCGCAGAAAAGAGGGTCCCCGGGTTAACAGAACAATCGGCTCAAGGAAATTATGCGCCGTTGCTGCGTTGGCTTCGCGAGAATATTCATCAATATGGCCGCCGGTATCTGCCTGCCGAGTTGATGACAAAAGCCACGGGCGAACCGACACAAGCGCGGTACCGCGTCGAATACTTGAAGAAGAAGTATCTTGGCTGAAAACAGCCCTCTTGAAAAGAAACCGAGTTGTTGGCGAATCAGAACTAACGTATCCTCCCCGGCGTGTATCGCCGAGTAGGAGTTGCGACGACTTTTTCTCCTCGCTTTAAGGCCGTTCTCGCCGAAGCGGGCCGCGTAAGTCGCGCACTGTCCGCGCCGATGATCCTGATCCACGCCGATTCATTTTCAGAAGACAAAGAGGAGCGTTTTCGTGTAGCGCTCCGCGAGCTGAATCTCGACGGAAACGCCGAGATAAGGTATGAGCCTGGACTACCGGCCGAGGCGATTCTGAAAGTCCAGCAGGAAACCGGAATTGATTTGTTAGTCGCCGGCGCGCTGGAAACAGAGAGCGTCCACCGGAATTTTACCGGCGACGTTGCGCGGGCGCTTCTGCGCCGCGCCCCGTGCGATCTTTTGTTATACACCGATCCGAAAGAGGATCCTAAGCCACCCGAGGATATCCTGGTCGCAGTACCTGATTTATCGGAATCGAGCCGCCATGTCTTTGACGCAGCGGTCGATCTCGCGAAGCGCCGCGGTGGCCGCCGAGTGAACCTGCTATACATCCAGACGACCTTCGCGCAAGCAAAAGAAAAAGCGCTCGGGGTCAACAATGGGGCGTCGGCCGCCGAAGAAACGGTTGAATCCTGGATACAGAATAAGCAGCGCTCGAACGTCGAGCTCGACTATCATCTGCTGCGGGGAAACACTGGGTTCACCGCGTGCGAATTCATCCAATCGAGTGGCACAGACCTTGTCGTGATGCCTTCACAGATGCCCGGCTCAAATCAACCGGTCTTCGCTTCTGCCCTCGACTGGATCATTCAAGTTATCCCAGGCAACCTCTGGGTGGTTCGCAGTCTGCCGGACTAGCCCCGCAGAATCTCTCTCAGTACAAACGGGAGAATTCCGCCGTGACGATAGTAATCGACTTCAATTGGCGTATCGATGCGCAGGATCAACGGGACTTTCTCCCTGGTCCCATCTTTCCGTTTGATATCCAAGGTGACTTCCTGCCGCGGCCGGATGTTATTGTCAAGCCCGCGAAGACTGTAGGTCTCCGATCCAATCAGATTCAATGTCTGGCTCGTGACACCTTCCGGGAACTGCAGCGGCAATACGCCCATCCCCACCAGGTTGCTGCGGTGAATCCTTTCGAAGCTGGCCGCAATGACCAACTTCACTCCGAGTAATCGGGTCCCTTTTGCGGCCCAATCCCGGCTTGAACCAGTTCCGTATTCATGCCCGGCGATCACCACGAGCGGTATCTGCTCTGCCTGGTACCGAGCCGCCGCATCAAAAATCGACAACTGTTCGCCGCTCGGGTAATGGATAGTCACACCCCCTTCAACGCCTGGCACCATCAGGTTCTTGATCCGGACGTTGGCAAACGTGCCCCTTGTCATCACGCGATCGTTCCCCCGGCGACTCCCATAACTATTGAAATCAATCGGCTCCACGCCGCGCCCGATCAGATATTTTCCGGCCGGTGAAGTCTGCTTGATCGCTCCGGCAGGCGAAATGTGATCGGTCGTCACAGAGTCCCCAAATATGCCCAGAGGCCGGGCGTCCAGAATCTCTCTAATCTCGCCGGATTCCATCGAGAAATCTTCAAAGAACGGGGGCTCCTGGATATAATCACTCTTCTCATCCCATGCGTATAAGTCGCCGGTGGGTGAAGCGATCTCATTCCATTTTGGATTCTGACTCGCAAAATCGGCATAGAGCCGACGGAACACTTCCGGTTTCAATGCAGATGCCATCGCGTCGTGGATTTCCTCCAAGGTCGGCCAGAGATCCTTCAGATAAACCGGCTTCCCAGCTTGGTCTGCACCAATCGGTTCGCGGGCCAGGTCGATGTCGACCTTTCCCGCTAGAGCGAACGCAACAACCAGTGGAGGCGACATCAGGAAGTTGGCCTTGATATTCTGATGAATCCGCGCTTCAAAATTGCGGTTGCCGGATAGCACGGCCGCCGCAACGAAATCATTCTCTGTTACAGCCCGTTCAATATTTGGATGAAGCGGTCCCGAATTCCCGATGCAGGTCGTGCAGCCGTATCCGACTATATTAAACCCGAGCTGGTCCAGGTACGGCTGGAGACCGGTCTTGGCAAGATAGTCGGTCACAACACGTGACCCGGGTGCCATCGACGTTTTCACCGTCGGATTAACTTTCAGCCCTTTTTCGACCGCTTTTTTTGCAAGCAGTCCGGCCCCTAACATGACGCTCGGATTACTTGTGTTCGTACAGCTCGTGATTGCGGCGATCAAAACAGTGCCGTGCCCGACCTCGCCGGATTTAGCGCGCTTAGCCGCGGGTGTCGTCCCGTTCACCGAAACCGTCGTCCGCCGCGACAATAGATCTTCGCTCTTTCCGTACCCCCCATCCTTGAGCGGTTTGACCAACAAGCCTCGGAAGTTACGACCGAGTTCCGACAGATTAATTCGATCTTGCGGGCGTTTTGGGCCGGAAACACTCGGCTGCACAACCGACAAATCGAGCTCGACGTCCACACTGTAATCGATCTCGCCCTTCCCGGGCATACCGAACAGCCGTTGTGCTTTGAAATAGTTTTCGAACCGCTCGCAGGTTTCTTCCGAGCGCCCGGTCATCCGAAGATAATTGACCGATTCGCTATCCACTGGAAAAAATCCCATCGTCGCACCGTATTCAGGCGCCATGTTGCCGATCGTAGCGCGATCGAACAGCGGCAGCGACGCTGCGCCTTCACCGTAAAATTCGACAAACTTCCCGACGACTTTGCTTGCCCGCAGCAACTGCGTCACGTGGAGCGCAAGGTCGGTG
>CAZMNG010000622.1:0-3527 GCA_964567505.1 uncultured Chthoniobacterales bacterium | reverse complement strand
TGCGCACAAATGAACGGGAAATCGTCGTTAACCCAATGATTATAGGCGAAATTCAATACGGCGTCCTGCTCCTGCCAAATGGACGGCGCAAGCGGCGACTACAACAATGGTTCGACGGTGGAATCCGACGTATCCATTGTATACCCTGGGAGGTTGTTTCGGGCCTTCGATGGGCAGAGCTTCTCGCCGACCTTCGCAGTAAAGGCCGCACGATGCCAATTAAGGACAGCCTGATTGCAACTACGGCGCTTCTCCATGGATTGACCGTCGCCACTCGCAATATTGCGGATTTCGCGCCAGCCGGTGTGAAGCTCTGCAATCCGTTCATTTAGCAGAGGAAAACCTCCAAAAGCACGCGGAGCGTGTTTGGGGACTATTTATTTAGCCTGAACATTTCGCAAGTTTTCCAAACTTGTGAAATGTTCACCCGCTGCAAGCTGCTTGGGAAGCAGGTAGTAAGTGTCTGCTAAGCAAATCTAGTAAAGGATTCAGAGATTTCGACCCGAAAAATTACACGGAATTATCACGGAATTTCCCGCCTCTTCGTTCCGCTCAGTGCCCGTTATCAACATTCCGCAAGTTCAATTCCGCAAGCATCTCCTCTCGGATCGTTGCCGCCAATTCCTCCAGCGCGCTTGACGTGCGCCGTCCCGCCTCACACCTTTCACCGACAACGAGCTTGCCAAAATCATCCATGAAAAGAGATTTAGACCTCATCCGAGACATCCTTGTGGATGTCGAGAACTGGAATAATCCGCAACCAATATTTCTGGAAGGGATGAGCTATGCAGGCAAAAACAAGCAGGAAATTGGATACCAGATCGACCTTTTGAACGATGCCGGGTATATCGATGCACGCATCATCAAGGGTGGACAAGGCGTTACCTACGAGACGGCAGCAATCCTTCGAATGACGATGGCGGGCCATGAATACCTTGACAGCGTACGCAGTCCGGAGGTCTGGACGAAGACAAAGAAGTCCTTAGAAAAAGTTGGTGGAGGAGCCGCCCTTGATGTCATTAAGGACATTGCCAGCAAGATATTGGCGGAATTGATAAAGCAACACAGCGGGCTTTAAATCTGATCTGACTACCGTCGTTTAGGCATTGTACCCTTCGCTGACGCCACGACGACGGAGCAGGATCGGAGTCATTTTGTTGCGCTGAAAATGCGCGGATCAATTCCCAGATCCTTGCAGATCTGTATTTGAATCGGCAAACCGGGCTTCCCAATAACCACATCTATTGGAACCAATTTACCGCCGCTGCGAAGTACGTTTCCAACGTGTAGATCAGCAATGACTATTTTATACCGTCGATGGTAATACATGAATACGTCTGGATTGATCTCGAACCGTATAAAGCGGAGAGACTTCAGGTAGTCTGAGATTTCGCATTCACTAGGCGCAGGGGTAAATTCCGGCTCTGAGATTCACGGCTGAGACGTTACGATCCGCATCAAGGATTCCTCTCCAAAGACGCCGACTACTCGAATATCGTCGCCGAAGATGTGGTTTTGCCACTCTAGACGCTCAAGGTATTCCGGAGGCGTAGCATTTGCTCCCTCATAACGAAGAGAGTATTTAAATTGACCACGGTGAGTGACTTTAATCGCCCTTTTGCGGTCAACGCTTTGAAAGACCTCGTGCTCGCCCCTGGAGGCGACTTTCCTTAGATCGCCGAAGAAATTCGGGCAAACTACTTTACTGTAGCGTTGCGACCAACGATGCAGAGACTGGATTTGGAGACGATACCCTCCCGTTTTGCCACGCGCTCGACTTGACGCAATGCTTCTTCGTACGAAACTCGCGGCTGATGTCGGCGAATCCGACGAAGTTCGTCTGCGTTTTTCTGAAGATATTTTGGAAGTCGAGGCATTTTCCGTCAGGCAGTAATTACCTCATAAATGGACCGGCGTCAATAAACACGGTGTTTATTGGTTTTGCAGCGTTAGAAAGGGGGTGGGTGCCGAGTGGCGTCGTTATTGCGATCGGCCTATGTGTCTGCGCAAAGAAGTTATTAGTTGGCATGGTCTTCAGCTCTCTTGAGTTGGATTGTGCGTTTTCACGGGCCACATCATCGGCCTTCATCCAATGAAAACGGAATTGGGAACCCCGAGTTGCAGAGTTCCTTGGAAACGTGCGGCCCAGTCTGTTTCTAGGCCGATCGCGAAATCGTTGGGGACTGACCTAGGGACTGACCTAGACAACAAAAACGAATTATCCAAAGAAGACTACGGCAAGGCCTTCTGCGGACGGCGCACGAACCCGAGGGCCAAACTCCAACTATGGGTTGAAACTCTTTTCGATCTCAAGAATACGTGCGCGCTTGACCTCGTTCTGTCGATTCAGATCCGCCATGACACTCTGGAATTCCCGGTCAGGCTTGAAGAAATCCAGCCCCGGATCTTTGGGGCCTAACACCGGATCGGGGAAACCTCCGTTGGTTACCACGTCGTGCAGCCGGTGGTAGGCGTCCTCAAAATCGTTCAGCAGCCGAAATCCGACAGCCAAATCACAGCGCATCCATCGTGGCGACTGCGCCTTTGCTAATTTCTGATTAGCAAAGGTGATAACGCGCTCAGCTGCAGCGCGCGCGTCCGCCTCCTGGCCGGGCCTGTATATCGCTATAGCGAGGCGCAGCAATGCCGTGGGATTCTCACTATCCACCTTGAGTTTAACATTCACAGTGCGTATGACAGTCGGCCAGTCCCCAATTTGCATGGAGCAGAAAAGAGCCAGATCGGCGGCACTGCTGTATTGCGTCTTGAGATCCGGAGGCAACTGCTCCAGTTCCGGTAGTGCTGCCAAATAGTCTTCGTCGTACACCAGCCGCTCGCACTCCATTAAATGCCGTCTCTGCGGATCGAGCTCCAGATAGATGGCTCGCTGCATCCATTTTTGGGCCAGCTCTTTCTCGCCGACAGTCCAGCAGATCAAGGCAAGCTGATAAGGCGCCCATGAATCATAGGGGTTCGTCACGAAGCATTTTCGAATCGACGCGTACATATCCTCTGCGCGTCTAGCTTCAGTAAATTCAGCTGCCGCTATGCGGTTCGCATCCCAGTCGTTAGGGGCCAGCTCCAGCGCCACACGCACCGGTCCGCTCATTTGGTCGAACGAACCTTTGAGGTTGAACGCGTTGGCAAGCTCGGTATACGCGCGCAATTGCTTCGGGTCGAGCGCTATCGCCTGCTGGCAAAGGCTGATTGCGGAATCCAGCCAGAAATTCTCCCCATGAAATCGTTTCACGCGCTCGATATAAGCGTCTGCCAGCCCAATGTAAGCGAGCACAAACGTCGGGTCTTGTTCCAGAGCGTTCTTGAAGAGCTCAATTGCTTGGTCGTTATCCTGCTGGCGATGAAGTTCGCACAATGCTCTCCCGCGGAGATACAGGTCGTACGCGGTAAGATTTTCTGTCAGCTTGCGTTGGATGTTTGTCCGTTCATCGGGCGACAGACTTGCCTGGAGCGCTGCCGCAATCTGCTCTGCGACGTCGCTCTGGATTGCAAAAACGTCCTTCATTTCT
>CAZMNG010000621.1:0-3529 GCA_964567505.1 uncultured Chthoniobacterales bacterium | reverse complement strand
AAAGCAACGTTTCTAGCCTGGATCACTCACAAATCGGAAAAGATTTGTGAGCGATGGAGGCTTGCGTGCTGAAATTTCGGGACAGGGCACTATTTGCAATATTGCCTGCTCCGTGCTTCCGAAGAAACAGGTGAACCTGTGGCTTGATCCCAAAGCGCGACTGATTCTGATCGCGAACTTTCTGCTCGTTGTCGGCAGCGGGATCACTTGGCTCGCGGTGCCATGGTTTCTAATCCAGGAGCCCAACGGAAATACGATCTATGGCCTTTCGAGTGCCGCCTTAACGCTGCTGATTTTTTTGTTGCTCCCGTTGCTTGGGAAAGCAATCGACCGAAATTCTCGAAAGAAGGTAGTACTCATTTACTACGTTTTTGCGTTGGTCACGAACCTCATTGTCATCGCGATGATTCTTTTGCAAGGCAGGGTCGAGACCTGGCATCTGGTGATGGTGATGAGCTTCGGATCCCTCGGCGTGAGCATCTACTACCCGGCGCAATTTGCGTTCAACCAGGAAGTTTTATCCAGGGACCAATACAGGGCATTGAGCGGTGCACTCGAAGTGCAATGGCAAAGCGGAGCAATGATCGCCGGAGGTCTGGCGACATTGCTGATCAATCGAATTCCTTTGGCTGCGATTCTGGTCCTCGACTGCTGCGCCTATATCGCCGCTTTCTGTGTTATGTCGCGCGTTCCCTACACTCGCAACCCGAAGCTGGATGCAAATACCGGGTCGGCATGGAACCTCATGATGGAGGGCTTCGGCTATCTGCAGCAGCGTCCCAGGTTATCGCTTGTTCTGCTTGGAAGTTTCCTGCCGTTTCTCGGGGTAATGGTATGCGTCTATTTGACGCCTGTATTTATCAATAACGCATTGCATGCGGGTCCCGTGGTGTTCGGGGTTGCGGAGGCTTCGTACTCGTTCGGCGCTGTGATGGCCGGGCTAACGATCCCCTGGCTCAGCGAAAAATTCGGCCTGATGCGCACTCTTTTGCTGACGGTCGCCTGCTACACGGTGGCGGTGGCGGTGAACCCGGTCTTTCCCGCCGTCGCTGTCTTCCTTGGGTCGCTTGTTCTCCAAGGATGGGGAAACGCGGGGTCGAGAGTCGCCCGAAGCACCATTGCGCTCGAAACGGTTCCCAATGAATTGATGGGCCGTGTGAACTTGTTCTATAGCGCGCTTGAACGGCTCTTGAGAGCCGTTCTGATTGCGATTGTCACTCAGCAGGTCGCGCTGAGCGGCGCGCAATCGTGCTATTGGACAATCACCGGAATCGGATTGTGCGGATGGATCATGATTGCCTTCTGTCGCCGGTTCCGGCGGCATCATGCGGATCCGATCGCTGCACCTGAGAAAGCCGTATGAAGTTTGAAAAATTGCGCCTGATCCAGGACCAAATACCGAGAATCGCGGCTGAAAACATGGCGATCGACGAAGCGTTGTTTCTGACCGCGGAGAGCCCGGTGATGCGATTTTACCGGTGGGCGCGTCCCTCAGTCTCATTCGGATATTTCACGGCTTGGAGCGAGGTCTACCGCCGGTTCGGGCAGCGGGACCTGGTTCGCCGCTGGACCGGCGGCGGGATCGTCGAGCATGGCCTGGATGTGACCTATTCGCTCGTGTGTCCCAGCAGGTGCGAGCTTCCAGTAACAAGCGAGTTTTATCGGCTTGTTCACACCGCGATCGCAAAGGTCCTGGAAGGTACGGGACATCCGGTCGAAGTCGCAAAAGTGAATGAGCCTGGCGTTTCCAAAGCCTGCTTTGAAAAGGCGGTCCGATACGATTTGAAGCTCGACGATGCGAAAATTGCGGGTGCGGCGATTCGGCGAAATCGCAACGGGCTGCTGCTGCAGGGAAGTATTCAGCGTGTTAAAATCCCCCCGCAGTTTGAAGTGATGTTCGCCCGCCAGCTGTGTGAGCAGCCCTTCACGGAGGTTCTCTCGAATCAAGTCCTTGAATACGCAAACTGCATCATAAAACAAAAGTACGGTGCTGCAGAGTGGAACCGGCGGAGTTAATATTCGCCTGTCATGAACGGAGTATTTCGTGCCAATCGGCTCTTTGACGGCTTGGAGCCGGAGCTGCTTCGTTCGGTTGCGATCCGCGAAACGGAGTATCAGGCGGGCGATGTGATTTTTGATGAAGGCGCGGCCGGATCGACGTTGCTGCTCGTGGGCCGTGGTCGTGTCCAAATCTCCAAGACCGGCCGTCAGGGGCTGCAAGAGACACTGGCAACGATCGAGACGAATGATTTTTTTGGCGAATTATCTGTCATCGATCAACGGAAACGCTCCGCTCGAGCGATCGCGCTTGAACCGACGTTGCTTGGCGAAGTCGACCACACGACGTTCGCCAAACTGATGAGTAGCGCTCCGGATACGCTCACATTAACGTTCAACCGGGTGATGGTCGAACGCCTGCGGGACACTAACGCGCGTTATATCGAACATCTGCTGCAAAACGAGCGTCTGACCGTGCTTGGCGGAATGGTGAGTTCGATCGTTCACGACCTGAAGAATCCGATTTCTGCAATTTTATCGTCTGCCGACTACCTGGAAAAGCGGGCGCCGACCGATTCCGTGCGGCAGTTGGCGGGCATCATCCGCTCTTCGGCCATTCGAATCGTGGACATGAGTGAAGAGTTGCTCGGGTTTGCGCGAGGGAAGGTCAATATTAAACCGTGTGAAACTTCGGTGCGGCGGTTAATGCGTCTGCTGGACGACGAGATTTTGAATGAAATCCGCGGCACCGGCGTTCGGATTGTATTGGAGGCCACAGAAGTCCAATCGCTGGTACTGGATGAAGGCAGGATCACTCGTTGCCTGGCTAATATTATCAAAAATGCAAAGGAAGCTATCGGCGAAAAAGGATCGATTACGATCTGTTTTCGTGAAGCCGGGTCGGATTTGCACGTATCGATTTCCGATGACGGGCCGGGCATCGAGGAATCGGTTCGAAGCCGCATCTTTGAGCCATTCGTTACGAGCGGCAAGCAGCATGGAACAGGGCTCGGCATGGCGATTGCCAAGTCGACCGTCGACGCCCATGGCGGCCGGATCTGGCTCGAAAGCGAACCCGGACGAGGCACGACTTTTCACGTCGTGTTGCCTGCTCTGCGACCTCAAAAGAGCTGAACGGGGGTCCCCTCTGACAACTTCTTCTTAAGCCAACACCAGCAATGCCAGTCCGAACACGATCGCACCGGCGAAAAAGCTCATAACCGTAAATCCCATGACTCGCCGCAGGCTTATCCCGGCTATCGCCAAGACCGGCAATGCCCAGAACGGCTGGATCATGTTGGTCACTTGCTCGCCCATGGCGACGGCCATTGCAGTCGCGGCCTGAGAAGCGTGAAGCTGAGCGGCCGCCGGTACCGCAAACGGGCCCTGCACCGCCCAATGTCCGCCTCCGCTCGGGATAAACAGACTGATAATCATCGAAGCGATGAAATTCCAGAACGGTAAAGTGTGAGCGTTCGAAAATGCGACAAACGCTTTTGAAATGACTTCAGCCAGACCAGTGGCGGTCATG
>CAZMNG010000620.1:0-3531 GCA_964567505.1 uncultured Chthoniobacterales bacterium | reverse complement strand
GTTTCGTTTTGATGATCTGCAACGCGGGCCTGATCGTGTTAGCGGTGGAATGGACGGCACCGGAGATGAGCCCGTCGACTTCGCCCAGGGCGACCATCATCGTGCCCAGGACAACATTGTCTTCAAGCTGGCTGGCGGCCATCTCCATCGATAGCCCTTTGTGTTTTCGCCTTTCGAAGAGCGGGCCGACGTACTTTGACCGAAATTCGGGCGGGTTCAGAATTTCCAGATTCTTAGGCAGATCGACATCCTGGCTTCGAGCAACCGCACGGACTTCGCTCGGGTCACCGAGGAGCACGCAGCGAGCAATGCCGCGCCTGGCGCAGATAGCGGCTGCCTTGATCGTGCGTGGCTCGACGCCTTCCGGTAAGACAATCCGTTTGTTTGCTGCGACGGCCTTTTCGGTGAGCTGATGGAGAAACGCGGCCGGCGAAAGACGGAATTCGAGCTCTTTCCGGGATTGCAAAATGAGCCAGTCCGTATCCAGATGTTGCGCAACGTGTTCGATCGCCTCCTCGATCCGCTGGAGATCATCGACAGGGACCTCCGTATTGAGCTCGTATAGACGTGTCACGGTGTCGTAGCTGTTGCTCCGGGCTCGCAATAGCGGGAGACCGGTTCCAAAAGCCGGATCGCAGAATGTGAGGATGCGTTTTTCCGGTTCAGTGTCGCCGGTCAGGATTAAGCCTGCCATTGGCACGTGGCTGAGCGCGGCCATGCAGGCCGCGACAATAACGTCGCTGCGATCTGCCGGGGTCAGAATAATTGCACCAGGTGTCAAAGTATGAAGCATGTTCGGCACCGTCCGGGCGACAAGATGCGTCGTTTTCACGCGGCGCAAATTCATTTCGCCGGCGTGCATGATTTCCGCATTCAGAT
This sequence comes from uncultured Chthoniobacterales bacterium, assembly GCA_964567505.1. Lineage (GTDB taxonomy): Bacteria > Verrucomicrobiota > Verrucomicrobiia > Chthoniobacterales > JAFAMB01 > JAFAMB01. Next base: position 2,652 of record CAZMNG010000620.1, on the reverse strand, counting down.
AGCGCTGGATGTCGACCGTCCGGCAATAGGTCAGTTCCGGGCTTTCGGGGATAACACCGACCAACACAAGCTGGTTCCGGCTGAAGAGCCGGCTTTCCTGTTGGAGCCGATCACCGAGGCTGGCGCCGGATTGGCTTTTGCCCACCGGGGAGCGGTTTACGATGACTCCCAAAATCTTTTCAATGCCGCCGAACGCGTTCGCTACGTATTCGAGCTGCTCATCGAGTTGTTCAATCGATTTGCCGGCGAGCGACGCCACAAGGATCACTTGCGCGTTCAGTGTTCTCACAACCTCGTTGTTCACCACACCGAGATACGAATCATCTTTCGCCGGAAGTAACCCCTCCACAACGACAACTTCGGCCGTGGAGGTTGATTCGTCGTAGGCGCCGATCACAGCTGCCATGAGCTGATCGAGCCCTTGTTCGGAAATCATCCTGGTGGCAGTTGCCAGCGGAATCGGGTCAGCCGGTTTCAGTGAGGTCGTTTTTCGGACGAAAAGGGTCGATCGTTCTGGACCCGAGCCACCGCCGGACACCTGCGCAATTGGTTTGGAAAATGCCACTCGGACGCCTCTTTGATCCAGCGCATTAACGAGCCCGAGCGCCACGGTCGTGAGCCCGACGCCGGTTCCTGCAGGTGCGAGAAAAAATGCGTGTTTCATGCAGTTAGACGAATCGTTTCCAATGCTATCATGAGCTCTTCATTGGTGGGAATCACCAAGGCGCAGACGCCGGACGTGCCGGTGATTCGGCCGCCTGCACTTTTGCCATGTGTTTCATTCAGACCTTTATCAATTTCAGCATGCAGAATTGACAGGTGACTAAACACCTGCGCCCGAACCGCAGCGCTATTTTCACCGATGCCACCGGTAAAAATAATGGCATCTATCGACGAGAGGGCAGCGGCCAATCCGAGCAACGACCGAGCCAGCCGGTAGCAAAAAACGTCGACAGCCAGGCGCGCCCTTTTGTTCCCTTCGGATGCCGCACTGGCAACGCTGCGCATATCCTGGCTCACACCGGAAACGCCGAGCAGGCCGCTTTTGCATATCAAAATCTGGGTGATCTCGTCCAGCGAGTGACCTTCCTTCTCCTGAACGAATAAATGGAAACTCGGATCGATATCGCCGCTGCGGGTCCCCATCACCAAACCTTCGAGAGGGGTTAACCCCATGGTTGTGTCCAGACTTTTGCCGCCTCGGATTGCGGCGGCGCTGCATCCGTTGCCGAGGTGTGCGGAAAGAAACTGAGTTTCCTCGATCGGTTTTCCGATGCGTTTGGCCGCCTGCAACGAAACATAATGATGGCTTGTGCCGTGAAATCCGTACCGGCGGACTTTGTACTTTTCGTAGTACTCGAACGGAATTGCGTAATGAAAGGCGTACTCCGGTAGTGTTTGATGGAAAGCCGTGTCGAATACTGCGACCTGCGGTTTGTCGGGGAATAACTCCATCGCAACGCGAATCCCCTGGGCTGCCGCCGGGTTGTGCAACGGGGCAAGTTCAGACAGTTCCTCAATTCTTCGGAGAACGCTCTCTGTGATCAGCGCAGGCTGGTGAAAATCCTCACCACCGTGCACGATTCGATGCCCGATCGCTTTGATTTGTGCGGTTTCTCCCTTTCCGAGAATATTCAGCGCCCCGAACAGCGCATCTCGATGGTCCGCGCCCCGAATGGCTTGTTCGTGCTTCTGTCCATCCCAGTCGACGAGTTTGAGGGTCGCTCCGTCCGTGAATAACCGCTCCGCGAATCCGGATGCCAGAGTAGTTTCCTTCTCTGGATCGAGGATTGAAAGTTTAAGAGTCGAACTGCCGCTATTGATAACAAGAATCGGACTGGGCCCTGGCACCTGAGCACATTGCTCATACCGTTGCGGGCCAGTCAATCAGAAGAAGGTCGCGGAGTGAATGTGGGCAGGAATTTTACGATATCGAGTTCGGAAGGATCCGTGACATTTGACTGCTCCTCAAAATGAGGAACGCCGGACTTGCAAACTTGGTGCGCGTAAGGCTTGACCAGTGTGCGGTCCAGCCTAGTTTAGGGCTTGCTCATTTCTGTAGCCCCAGTTTGCGATGAATGTTTCATGAGCTTTGTTGCGATCAAAATCTGGAGATGGTTGCAGCGTGGCGCTTTGTTATGGGTTTATTCCGCAGTCGGTCTTGCCCTCAGTTCCTGTAACAACGACAAGGTCGAAATCTACCGCATTCCAAAGGAGAGCGTCGATGTCGCGATGCAAAGCGGGGCAGGCAGTCTGGCGCCGCCGCCGCCGACAGATCATCCAGCGCAATGGAAAAAGCCGGATGGCTGGAATGCCCAGCCGCTTTCTGAAATGCGGCTGGCAAGTTTCAAAGTCGATGGTGCAAATGGCGGTTCCGCGGACGTTTCGGTCACGGCGTTCCCCGGAGATGCGGGTGGGTTGAGCTCGAACCTGAACCGGTGGCGAGGTCAGTTGCAGCTTTCGTCGTTAAGCGATGACGAACTCTCAAGTGCGATCCAGCGTACCGAGGTCGAAAATGTGCCGACTTACCTGGTCGACTTTCAAACGGCGGATAACAACCCCAAGCCATCCCGAATTCTCGGTGCAGTGTTGCAGGCAGCCGACCGCACTTGGTTTGTGAAAATGACCGGTCCGCCCGATTTGCTCGAAAGC
>CAZMNG010000619.1:0-3536 GCA_964567505.1 uncultured Chthoniobacterales bacterium | reverse complement strand
TTTCTCCGCGCGTGGCTCCAACACAGCGCCTCGGTGATGGGACCGGGCTTGCGATTTGGAAGATAGAGTCTGTTGTAACCGCCGCTATGTTCTGCAAAACATAGCGGCGGATATGTTGCCCCAGTTTTTATGTTGCGCTACTAGCGCTGGTCGATGACGTCAGCTCTCATTGACGCAACATAACTTTGAGTGCGCCTTGGCGAACCATTCCCATTGGAGGTTTGCCATGTTTCAAAAGCTTTTTTCTAATGAGGCCGCTCGCAGCCGGCATCGCAATGCGCCGTTCGCAGACGAACGAGAGCGATATCTTCGGCACTGCGCTGATTTAGGCGGAACGCACGCGACTTTGCGCGTCAAAAGTACCGAACTCCTTTGGTTCGCATGCCATCTGGATTCCAATGCGCCTCAAGGCATCGACTTTGAGAAGCTCCAAGAGATCGTTCGAGTACGGCAGGTCACTTGCAACGGTGCTACCACTGCGCGGAGACTAGCTGATACTGCTCGGCCATGGCTGCGGTTCCTGGGCTGGTGGCGCGTACCCGTCATTGCGCTTCGATTTCAAGATCAACTGGATCAATTCGTCGTTTGGATGCGTGACGAACGGGGATTTAGCCCTCTGACCATTGAGCAGTGGCAAACTCGTGCAAGGATGTTCCTGCAATGGTGCGAGCGGACCGATCGGCAATTATGCGCTTTGCAACCGGGCGACATTGACCACTACTTTGTCAGTGAGGGTGCCGGTCGTTGGTCTCGTGTTTCTGTATCCAGCATCGCATCGGCGCTGAGAATGTTCTTGCGCCATGCTGCAACGCACGGGGCATGCGACCCATGTCTTGCAGAGACCGTCCGGCGCCCGCGTCTCTATGAGCAGGAATCACTACCATACGCCCCAGGGTGGGACGACGTTCGGCGGATCTTGGCTACCACCGAGACCAGCAAGCCTAAAGACATCCGCGACCGTGCGATTTTGATGCTGCTTGCGATATACGGGCTGCGCCGTGGTGAAGTTGCGGCTTTGCGGCTGGATCAGATTGATTGGCATGGACGTGTCCTCCGGCTTTTTCGATTGAAGCGACGGCAAGCCCAAGTCTATCCATTGCTGCCTTCCGTTGCTGAAGCGCTTGCGCGTTACATTGATACGGTGCGCCCGAAAACGCCGCGTCAGGAAGTTTTTCTACGGATGCAAGCCCCTTGGCGTCCGATCACGCCGAGCGCCACCTACGATATCGTCAACCGCAGACTCGTCGCGCTCGGCATCCAAGTCGCCCATCATGGACCTCATGCTTTACGCCACGCCTGCGCGGCACGGCTTGTTGCCGATGGTCTATCTCTCAAGGAGATTGGCGACCATTTGGGGCATCGCAGCACGTCAGCCACTAGAATCTACGCCAAGGTCGATTTGATATCTCTTCGTGAAGTTGGCGATTTCGACCTTGGAGCTCTGTAATGAAGCTGATCGAGGTCATCAATGCCTATTTGACACTGCAAAGGTCGTTGGGAATGCGTTTTCAGGCATCGGGAAGGTTGCTCCGGCAGTTTAATCGCGAGATGGGTGATCCGCAGATCGACAAAGTTGATCCCGAAGCGGTCGCTCGTTTCCTTCAAGGAATGGGATCGCTCAGTGCGACTTGGACGCTAAAATATAGCGTCCTGTCCGGATTTTATAAATTCGCGATCAGCCGGGGCCATGTGAATGGCTCGCCATTGCCGGTCAGCCAGCCCAAACTGCCGCCGCAGCAATCGCCCTATGTATATTCTATCGACGAGCTGCGCCGCCTGCTCGATGCCACGTCGTCTCTATATGTGGCGCACAGCCGCTTGCAGGCGCCGATGTATCGAACCCTGCTGCTATTGCTTTATGGAAGCGGTATGCGCATCGGCGAGGCGCTGGGTATCACCTTACGGGATGTCGATCTCAACGAGCGCATCATTGTCGTGCGCAATACAAAGTTCTTTAAGACCCGGCTGGTTCCGATCGGTCCAAAGCTCGCCGAGGAACTGGCCGGCCATATCGAGTTGCGTCGGCAACTTCCGTTACCGGCAGGCGATGATTCCCCGCTATTTACGACACGCACCGGTCGCGGATGGCCCTATCAACATGTCATCACGCTCTTTCAGCGTGTGCGGCGAGCTGCAGGCATCGGATGCCCCGCTGGCGAACTCCGCCCTCCACGCCTGCACGATTTCCGACACACGGCAGCCGTGCATCGCGCCCTTGCGTGGTATCGCTCTGGCAAGGATGTCCAGCGACTATTACCGCAGTTGGCAACTTATCTCGGCCACGTCGATATCAAGTCCACCCAGCGCTACCTGAAGATGACGCCTGAACTCCTGCAGGAGGCGAGTCAGCGTTTCGCTTGTTACTCGCAATGGGGTGATGGCGATGAATAACAAAAACCTTATAGGCCCTTGGATCCGTCGCTTCCTGCTTGAGCACTTGGTAACCGAACGCAATCTTTCACGGAACACCCAGGCCAGTTATCGTGACACGCTGATGTTGCTGCTGCCCTTCGTCAGCACCGAAAATAGTCAAGCAATCGATCGAATGACCGTGGAAGATTTAACGCCGACGATCGTGCGGCAATTTCTTGATCACTTGGAACGGGACCGCCATTGCAGTGGTGCCACGCGGAATCAGCGGCTCGCCACCATCCATTCCCTGGCTCGGTTCATTGGCATGCGTTCTCCGGTTCATCTTTCTTGGTGTACCGAGATCCGTTCGATCCCATTCAAGAAGACAGCAAAAACTTTGATAGGATATTTGGAAAAGGCCGAGATCGACGCTTTGCTTAATCAGCCTGATAAGCGCGTCGCGATCGGCATTCGCGACCATACCCTTCTGCTTTTTTTGTACAATAGTGGAGCGCGCGCTGATGAGGCAGCAAAATTGACTATCGGCGATTTACAGCTTGGGACATCTCCTGCGGTGCGCATCCTCGGCAAGGGAAACAAGCTTCGGATGTGCCCGCTCTGGCCGGCGACATCGTCTTTGCTGGCGCGCCTCGTCAATGGGCGTAGCGCAAATGAGCCGGTCTTTCTCGGTCGCACAAGTCAATTAATGACTCGCTTCGGCATACATCGCCTCGTCACACAACACGCGGAACTGGCCAGCAAATCAGTGCCGTCGCTAGCAGTAAAACGCGTCAGCCCCCATACGATCCGGCACACGACAGCAGTACATCTGCTGCGCGCCGGCGTCGATATCAACACGATCCGAGCTTGGTTGGGGCATGTCTCCTTGGATACGACGCACGTCTACGCGCAGGTCGATATGGAGATGAAAGCAAAAGCGTTAGCCAGCGTCGACATCTCAGACCAGCTTCAATTGCCACATCGTGGCAGGGCATTGCCGTCTTTAATGACTTTCCTAAAGGCGCTGTAACCATCTGGGCATGTTAATTTATGTGCGCTAAACGCGGATCGGGAACGCTGTATCGTTCCTGATCCGTTGCCATGGCCGCAACATAAAAACTGGGGCAACATATCCGCCGTAGGCGTCGGCCTGTAGGATGCCAGTGTAGGATTTCAGATGTTGT
>CAZMNG010000618.1:0-3541 GCA_964567505.1 uncultured Chthoniobacterales bacterium | reverse complement strand
ACGGTGGAATCATACAACCGATCATCGTGAGTGCGCAGCCTGGGGGGGCGCTGACCTGTGTCGAGGGAAATACTAGATTAGCGATTTATAAGTCGTTTGCAGAGGACAACGTAAAGGGAAGTTGGGACTTCATCCCAGCGGTCGTATACGAGTGTCTCAGCGAAGAGGACGTCGACGCCATCCGCCTTCAAACGCATCTTGTTGGTCCGCGACCTTGGGATCCCTATTCAAAAGCGAAATACTTGCACTATCTGCGCAACAGAGAGCACATGCCTTTTTCAAAGCTGGTCGATTACTGCGGAGGAAGCCAAAAGATGGTGAAGGAGAGTATAGACGCGTTTACTGAGATGGAAAAGTACTATCGACCGCTGTTGCAAGACGAGAGCGAGTTCGATCCCAGACGATTCAGCGGATTTGTTGAACTACAAAAGCCAGGGATCAAAGCTTCGATTCTTCAGGCCGGGTTCACTTTCGAGGATTTTGCAAAATGGATTCATGAGCGGAAGATCGACAAATTGGCAGAGGTTCGGTGGCTACCGCTGATACTAAAGGACTCAAAAGCCAGAGAAGTTTTTCTAAAGCAAGGGGCCGCGCAGGCGAACGCCACTTTAGAAAGGCCCGACGTAAGTAAAACGCTGAAGGACGCTGGTCTCGTCCACTTGGCGAGAGCTTTCTCCTACTCTATCAGAACGGTAAGATATTCAGATGTTCGTGAGTTCAAGAGCGATCCATCGAGCGAGGCCGTTCAGTCTCTCCGTGACGCGCATGAGGCCTTGACAGATTTCTTAGGCTCTTTCGATGAGTGAGTCGCTCGAGCATCTTAGGCTCGTCGGAGCGATCATTTCTTGGATTCGCGCTGAATACGCGCGCCACCCCTACCTTTGCATTTTCTGCGACAGTCCTTTGACAGAAACCTTCGAAAGACCCTATGAGATCGGGGGGTGCTGTCCGGACGTCCTAGCCGAGGACACTCCACCGACGGTCACCATCATTGGTGAAGCGAAAACCCATGTAGATCTTTTTTCTGACCGATCATGGCGACAAATTTTAGCATACTTGTACCACCTGAAGATGTGTTCGAACGGCGTATTGGTTTTATGCGTTGCGAAATCGATCGAGACTATTGCGCAAAGAATTTTACAGAGGGCAGCTAAGATCCTTGGTTCCAGGTCCGTTACTATTCATGTGATCTCGGAACTTGACAGCGCATGATAAAGTATCAAACGGTCGCTAACCTCAGTCCTAAGCGCGAAGCGTTCCCTTTCCAGGTAGACGCCGTCCGCGCGGTAAAGAATTTGGAGTTTGCGGGAATTTTCCACGAACAGGGCCTTGGAAAAACGAAAATCGCAATAGACTTGGCGCTGATTTGGCTCATCGAAAGGCAGGTTGACTGCGTCCTATTTGTAACTAAGAAGTCGCTGATCCAAAACTGGAAGCGGGAGGTGCAGTTCCACAGTCATCTTGTGCCCCGGATTTTGGACCAGGACCGGCGCAATAACTATTGGGGGCTCAATAGTTCGAGCAGAATGCTCCTTGCCCATTACGAAATCTGCATCTCCGAGGAAAAGAGATTACGGCTTTTCCAGAGAACACGGCGCGTCGGCATCATTTGCGACGAGGCTCAGAAGTTCAAAAACCCTGAGTCTCGGCTAGCTAAAGCGCTGTTTTCTCTATCTCGCGGGTTTCCGAAGCGTTTAATTCTTACCGGAACCCCCGTTGCTAATCGTCCCTATGACATTTGGGCACTAATAAAGTTCCTAGATGACGGGGCCAGCTTAGGGAGCGATTTCTCTCAGTTCAGGAGGCAGTTGAACTTTTCTGACGATTTGTCGACCGATACACAGCAGCAATCCGAATTTGCGGACCGCCTTTCCGGGATAGCCGAGAAGCTTGCCGGATTCACAATTCGAGAGACAAAGAAAACAGCTGGGATAAAGCTTCCTGGCAAAGAGATTATTCAAATCAAAGTCGACTTTGAAAAAAGGCAGCGTGATCTTTACGTGAAACTCCGACGTGACCTTCGAGCAGAAGTCATCAGAGATGACCTCTTTGTAACCGATGACGTGCAGGAGATTCTGAAACGGATGTTGCGCTTAGTTCAAGTTGCATCCAATCCGCAGCTGGTAGATGAGAGCTATGCGGCAGAGCCAGGAAAGCTATCGATGCTTCGGTCGCTAGTTTCAGACGTCGTGCAACACGAGAGAAAGGTAATCGTTTGGTCCAGTTTCACGAACAATGTTGATTGGCTCTCAGAACTTTTTAGCACATACGGGGCGGCAAAGATTCACGGCAAGATGGCTATACGAGAACGGAATGGTTCTGTGGATCTCTTTTGCAAGGATGAGAACTGTCGCGTTCTGGTTGCTACACCCGCGGCCGCCAAAGAGGGCTTGACGCTGACTGTTGCCAATTCTGCCATCTTTTATGACAGAAGCTTTAGTTTGGACGACTACCTGCAAGCTCAGGATCGAATACACCGTATATCCCAAAACGATACCTGCTACGTATACAATCTCTGCGTGCGTGATAGCATTGATGAGTGGATCGACTCGCTGTTAGCAGCAAAGCGTCTGAGCGCAGAATTAGCGCAAGGAGATATTAGTCAACTTGAGTATGAGAAGAGCGCCAACTACGAATTTCTTCAACTGTTGCGGGACGTCCTTGCCGAGCCAGAGGGGATCAAGTTAGAATGAAAGCAGGAAAATCGAGTGCTTCGCTCTCAGGTGAAACACTTGTAGTAAGGGGTAAGAAATTTGTCGTTGCGACAGACCTGGTGGAACAAGGCAGGCTGTTGTTTTATGCAGACAACCCGCGGATCTATTCGAGGACACATGCTGAAGGTGCCGCACCGGATCAAGAAGAAATCTTCGAAGCGCTGCAGAACATGGAGCACGTCAGAGAGCTCGTAGCAGACATTAAGAGAAACGGGGGACTTATCGAGCCACTAATTGTGCAATCGAGTACGATGGTGGTGATTGAAGGAAACAGCCGGTTAGCGGCATATAGAATACTGGAAAAAAGCGACGGCGTTAAGTGGTCTCATGTCAGATGTAATCTACTCCCTGCCGACGTAGACGAAAGTTCTATCTCCACGCTTCTGGGACAATACCACTTGAAAGGAAAGACCAAATGGCAGCCTTTCGAACAAGCGGGGTTCCTTTATAGACGACATTTCGACCAAGGCGTCTCAATCGAAGATCTCGCTTTGGAAGTAAGTTTCGCAAAGGCTGATGTCGCATTGCTCGTTAAAACTTATAAATTCATGATGGAGCACAAGAAGTCGGATGCGACTCGGTGGAGTTACTATTACGAGTTATTGAAATCAAAAAAAGTTGAGAAAGTCCGTGATGTCGTTTCTTATTTTGACGATTTTATCGTGGAGGCGATAGAGACAGGCACGCTCGGAACGGCCGCTGAGCCCCGAAAAAAGCTCCCCGTGATCTGTCAAGACAAAAACGCTCTGAACAAATACATGTCGCATAAGGTAGATTTCAACGCTGCCTACGATCAGGCGGCTACAACCGGCAAGGCGGACGAACTG
>CAZMNG010000617.1:2042-3541 GCA_964567505.1 uncultured Chthoniobacterales bacterium | reverse complement strand
TCCTGCTGTTTCCTGAATGGTTTCGGTTCGCATGGAAAGCACTGAGGACCCCTCGCCGAGAAAAGAAACATTGATTATGAGCGTCGAAATCGACACCCGCTTCCCGACCAAACTCGACGTCATCGCCGACGCGCCGCAACCTCTCCGTGCGGCGTTGCTGGAAAGTCTCCCATCGGAAAAGTCGATCCGCTTACTTGTACACGCTCCGGCCTTCTCATCCGTGGACAAGCAAACGCCGGCGACAGTACTTGCAGTGACGAACGATGGTTGGCTCGTAGCTTCAGAGACCGAAGACGGCCGAGCCAGCGTAGAAAAGTCCGATTTCAGTGAAACGCTGTTCCTGGAGTTGACGTCAATTCTTCTCTATGGGAAACTCGCAATCTATTTTGCAACGGTAGGTACAGCATATTCGGCCACGGTAATGTTTGACACCGTGGGCGAGGAATTTTATCGCGAGGCGATTGATCTCATACTAAAGAGTATCGGTCACACTCGCGCTCACGCAGTTCACGACGACGGGATCCTTGCTGCGACATTAGAGACTTGGCCGATGAAATTCCGCACAGAGTCCGAACGTTACAAGCCCAAAGGGCAGCGGCTATCAGCCGCCATACACTGGCCGGCGATCTTCGACGGATTCGAGCGACAGATTGCTCCCGCCGGCGCGTTGTTAGTCACGGGACGCGAGGTTGTTCTGATCTCGGAGGAGAAACAATCTCCGCGCCGACATGCCGGAGATATCCACGGGTTTGGGGGAATCATCACTTATTTTCCTATTGCTCGGCTGGCAGACTTCCACGTCAGCCATCACGAGCGATTCGGCGTACTTGCGCTGGAGGTGCATGCAGCACACGGCGGGAAAAAATTGGAGATCATTTTCCCATCTGACGAAGAAAAGACTGTATCGAAAGCGATGGAGCAGACCGTGCGACCTGGTCTCCTCTCCCGCAAATAGCAGGGTTCATTCGGCAAATGCCCAGTCCGCATCCTCTTCGATCTGCTTGCTCATGTGCGGCCACATATTCTCGATATGTCCTTCGTTCACCATGTAGCGCACAAAAGCGGCTTCTTGCGCAGAACTCACCGATGGATTCGAAACCAATCGGAACTCTCTTCTGCCGCCGCTCGCGTCACGCTCGTACGCGTCAAATGTATAGTTATTCAGTTTGAATCTGCCAAGGTAAAGTCCGTTAACGGTTGACGGCGGCTTATTATTTGCCGTGCCCAATTTAATCGCGTCCAGCCAAATCAAACAAATTCCGGATAACAGGCACATGCTTCCGCTGACATACATCAGAACGCGCATATCGGCATTCAACGCGTCCCATGCTCCCAAACCGATCAGAAGCAACCCAAACTCGGCGATCGAGAGGCCCAGGACAAATTGTCTTGGCGAATCCTTCCCACTCGGCCTTCGTGTATCAGCGCTCTTTGCCATCTTAGTAGCTCCTCATTTTTACCTACTAATAATCCCCAGCCAATTTTAAACCTACCAGCGC
>CAZMNG010000617.1:0-2032 GCA_964567505.1 uncultured Chthoniobacterales bacterium | reverse complement strand
GCTTGTTCGGATTCGCTCTCCAATTGCTCTGCGAATGACATTTCCCGTTTGATTCGACGCTGTTATTTCCATCTGAGAAAGTGCCGGTCGCAGAAAAGATCATCCGCCTGAGCGCACCATCTACGCTTCGAATTCCAAAGTTGTAACACTACCTCTTCCCTCCCGTCGCCCCAAATTGACTGAAGTCACGCGGAGTCGACATTCGGTTCGCCCTGACGTAGTGATACGGGACCCCTTCCGCCGCCAATGTGCCGAACGTCCATCCCCCACGCTCGTTGTAAAATCTCGCTTTCGGCTTTCGTCGCGCGTGCGTGCTGCCGCAAATGCTCTGCCCAAGAGCGTACGAGCTGTTCAACCCGAAACGTGCCGGGATTTTCGAGGCTCTCGGCGACGTGGTAAAGAAGGGCGCCATTCCGCAGCATAATCAGCCGAACCTGGTCCTTGGAAGATGCCTGGCGTGACGCTTACGGTTCTTCTTCCATGTCATGGCCAGTCTCGCACAAATGAAGCGCTTACAGTGCGTAATCGCCCCAGTACCGATGTATCGACAACGATTTAATCACGCTGGCGCATTCGTCCAGTGTTTCACCGATTCGCTGACACCGGCTGACGACATCCAGCAGCTGGATAGGCGCATCCAAACTTTCGGTGGCGAGAATCTGTTCCCGGCGAATCTGGTTGGCTCGTAGGCGCAAACTGTCGAGTGCGCCGCGGACGGTAGGGAATTCTCGCCTGCAGTCACCTTTCCGAAAGCAATCAGCGAATGCATCTGTCATCTGAACGAAATCGATCTCCAGTTGGTCGAGCTCGGAATGCACCAGAGCTTCCAGCTTCGATGGAAGTTCGAATCGGCGCCTCAAAAGGGCAGTTCGCCGAGCTGACAGAGCCGAGAGTGCGCGTATGAGCAATTCAAACTGATGCTGCTGCTCTCCCGTAAAGCCAGGCAGCCGAATTCTTTTTGAGGCTTGCAGCGCTTCGATTGGCAATAGCGCCAGCCGGGTCTGGATTTTCTCCTTCGGCAGTTTCGGGTTCGAAAGCGCTTTTAGCTGGCCGAAGAATTCCACCAGATCGTCACGCAACAATCGTTGGGGCAGCAACGGCCAGATCAGTCGCCCTATTACCGTTGCGATTGCCATTCCTGCAATTAATCCCACGACCGAATCAATAATCGTGCTGCTTGCGACCGGTACCTGCGGATTCAAACCCACGAAAACGCTCGTGCTCAGAATGGCCACGATTGCCCAGAACGAAAGTCCGGGAGCGCGAGCGGTCAGAAAACCGAACATGAACAACTCAACGAACAGGACAAGGTTCATCGCGAGATAGTCCGCCAAAAATGGGGTTATAAGTATCAGGAGAGCCGTGTAGACCGACAATATTATGAAGGCGAAAAAAAGTCTCTGAAACGCGCGGAGGTCGCCTGTACTTCCGGCTCGAATAAATGTGCGTTGCAAGACGCTGAATAGCAGCGCGGCCAAAGGCAGCGCGGCCGGGCCCGGCGGATGAATCCATCTAATCAACAATAGCGACAGATCGGCAGCTAGCGCGGCCTTGAAAGCGGTCTTCATCCAGAGCCAGTCAATCGTGGGCACTAAGTCCCAGGCTCGTTTTCGTTCCGGGTGGCCCGCCCTGAGCCGCGGCAGTCCTTGTTTGATCTGCCGCATCTCCAGAAGTTCGTGTCGAATGGTTCGAAGCGCAGCAATATGCGAAAAAAAGTCGATGGTTGTTTCAATCGATGGTTCGAGAAATAAACCAGCCGCCCGTAACGCACGCAGCTTCTCCAAGAGAGTGTCGAATGCCTCGTCGAGCGTAGTCTCCGGCAGTCGGGCCCCAGGGGTATAAGCGCTCATCAAAACCTGAAACTCCTGGGCGACGGCGGTCGATACGGCTGCGAGTTCACCTTGGATCCTTGCGATATATTGTGACTCTTCTTCTCGTTTTGTCTCAAGGTGCAGAGCGGCTTGAAAGAGGTTTGTCAATAAAACCAGGAATGCGTTGTAGTTGCCGAGACGGCCATAGAAGCGAGTGCTCT
>CAZMNG010000616.1:0-3541 GCA_964567505.1 uncultured Chthoniobacterales bacterium | reverse complement strand
AAAGACTTTATCCAGGTCAATTTTGGCCTCAGATACGCCTTCTGAGCAAAATAACCGGGCAAATGATCGTGCGAGCCGCTCGAGAGGGGGGCGAATGGCTTTTGTCCCGGAGGGACAGGCTGATAGTAGCCAGGCACGAAGTGCCTGGAGTCATGAGAAAAATAGCCCCGTCCCAGCGGGACGATTGAATGGATCTCGGCTGAGATTAGGGGCGAGACAGGAAGACGTAATAACAATATCTCTGGGACTGAAAATGACATCGACCGTCCCTCCAATGACATCGACCGTCCCTCCAATGACATCGACCGTCCCTCCAGGACGGCGGTCTTTCTGTATGGATACCCAGGCACTTCGTACCTGGCTACTATCACCCTGTCCGTCCGGGACAAAATGCATTCACCCGCTCAGGCTTTGCTTAACTTAATGCTAACGGGCGGCTGCCGGACTCTTCGGGGGCAACCCCGCAAAATGGCGAAATGCAAAGTGCATTTCGCCATTTTGGAGAATCGGCCGCGCCAAACGGTCCGCAAAGCCAATGAAGACGCGGCGCACTTTCCATTATGAGAAGTGCCGGTTAGCGTTTTGTGACGGTGTGGTACACCTCTCCCCGGATTGCCCCTTTCAGAAAATCCCAAAGAGATTCGAGGCCGGATCCTGGAGACGGCGCGATCTATACCGGTGGAGCAACTTGGAACCACTGATTTGACTGTGGCTTTGCACCATTCTGCGATGATGTTTCGACGACGCGGGAAAAAGCGTTCGCGAACATTCGCTTTCGTGTCGAAGGCACGGCGCTCGCAACAGAAATTATCAATGGCCGATAACCGAGAATCCGATGACGAAACAGAACAGCTCGGGGCAACGACCCTGGAAGCGGAGACGACCATTCTTCAAATCCGGCAGCGTGCCGAGCAGGAGATTCGTCGCTCGAACACGGCCCTCGAAGAGCGCACGAAAGAGCTTGCCCAGGCGCTGGTCGTCATGCGTGCGACGCTGGAATCAACGACGGATGCGATCGTGGTGACCGATGAGAAACTCAGGGTCACCGAGTTTAATGAGAAGTATATCGACATGTGGAAGATCCCGCGCGGCGCACTAGAGAGAGGCATGGTCTTCAAGATGAGGGAGCTCACGAGCCAGAGCTCTGCCGACCCGCAGGAATTCATTTCTCGCGTCGAGGCAATTGTCGCTTCCGACCGGGAGAGTTTTGACCTGCTTGAGCTGAAAGAGGGGCGAGTTCTCGAGCGTTACTCAAAGGTCCTCGCCGTTGACGGACAGCGAGCCGGTCGAGTATGGAGCTTCCGCGACGTAACCGAGCGCCATTTAGCCGAAATCACTTTTCGCCAGCTTGGGGCCATTGTCGCCTCCTCTGACGACGCGATCATCGGAAAGGATTTGAAAAGTATTATCACCAGTTGGAATGCTGGAGCGGAGCGGATCTTCGGATACACTGCCGAGGAAATGATCGGCACGTCGATCATGCGATTGATTCCGCCCGATCGCCGGGATGAGGAACGGGAGATTCTCTCACGCATCCGGAGTGGCGAACGTTTAGAGCATTTCGAGACCGTCCGTGTCGCTAAGGATGGAAAGGAGCTCAACGTCTCAATCACTGTATCTCCCATCAAAGATTTCGCCGGCCACGTGGTCGGAGCTTCCAAGGTGGCGCGAGACATCACTCAGCGAAAGGCCGCCGAGCGGGAAGCTGAGAGGGTTAACCGCGAGCGCTTGCGGCTCCTCGACAGCGAGCGCGAAGCGCGCTCGGAGGCCGAACGAGCGAACCGGTTGAAAGATGAGTTTCTGGCGACGTTGAGCCACGAGCTTCGCACTCCTTTAAATGCGGTGCTCGGCTGGGTGAATATCCTCCGCGTCGGAAAGCTCCAAGGGGAGGATCGTAAGCAAGCGATCGACACCATCGAACGAAATGCCCGTATTCAGGCCCAGATTATTGAAGACCTGCTCGATATGAGCCGGATCATCTCCGGCAAGGTCGGCTTGGACGTGCAGCGAATCGAGTTACCAGCGGTCATCAACGCAGCTGTGGAAACGCTACGCGCCGAGTCTGACTCAAAAGGCGTGGATCTGCGCGTCCAGGTGGACTCCGTTGCCGAACCAATCTCCGGCGATCCGAATCGCCTGCAGCAGGTTTTCTGGAACCTTCTCCACAACGCCATCAAATTCACTCCGAAAGGCGGAACGGTCCAGGTCGTGCTTCAACTTGTCGACCCGCACATGGTAGTTAAAGTCATTGACACCGGTGAAGGGATCGCACCTGAATTTATGCCTCATGTTTTTGAACGGTTTCAGCAGGGGGATCCATCCACAACTCGCAGTCATGGCGGGCTCGGGCTCGGCCTGGCGATTGTTAAGCAGTTGATTGAACTGCACGGCGGCAGCGTCAGCGTCGAAAGCGGCGGGATCAAGCAAGGGGCGACATTTACGGTCCAGCTACCGCTGATTGGCGTCTATGCCAAACCGGACAAGGAACGCACCCGTTCTCCGGCTGCACTTCGCGAAGATCGGCTCCTGCCCGAAGTATCCCTAGACAATCTTCACGTGCTCGTGGTGGATGATGAAATCGATGCGCGCGAGGTAGTGAAAAAGTTGCTGGAAATGGCTGGGGCAACGGTTTTGATGGCAAGCTCAGCGTCGGAAGCGATGGAGCAGATTCTCGCGAGACGGCCAGATGTACTTGTGTGTGACATCGCGATGCCTGGAGAAGATGGCTATTCTCTTGTCCGGCGGTTGCGGATGCTCGAGGCGAGCCAGGAGTATTCCATACCGGCGCTCGCGCTGAGCGCGTATGCGCGATCGGAGGATCGCACGAAAGCCTTCCGCGCGGGTTTTCAGAATCATCTGGCGAAGCCGATAGAACCGTCAGAGCTGTTAGCGGTTGTCAAGACCCTGGCGGCCAGGAAGATCGGGAGGCTTACATGTTAGTCAAGGCGCAAGACGAAACCGCAGAAATCATTGAGAAAGTCGTGGCGCAACTTCGGCACACAACGGCGGAGGAAAAGACCCAGGCAGCAACGTTCGTCCGCCGGTATTACGCGCAGGTTGATCAGGAAGACCTCGCTGAGCGCAGTATTTTCAATCTTTGCGGCGCTGCGTTGGCGCACCTGAATTTTATCAGGGAGTTCAAGTCCGGTACACCCAAGGTGCGAATTTACAATCCGCAAATCGAAAAAGATGGATGGGAATCGACGCACACGACGATCGAACTCGTCAATGACAACATGCCGTTCCTGGTGGACTCAGTGACGATGGAGGTTAATCGCCAAGGGCTGACACTCCATCTCGTCATTTATCCGGTGATCAGGACGAATCGGGACCGGACCGGTGGTCTGATTGAAATTCTGCGCCGCGACGCCGTCGAGAGCGGTGCTTCCGAGTCTTTAATGCATGTCGAAGTCGACCGGCAAACCGATCCCGAAAAGCTGGTTGAGCTGGAAGCAGGGCTCGTGCGCATTCTCGGCGACGTGCGCAAGGCGGTTGAAGATTACCCGAAGATGAAGGACAACTTGAATCGCCTCGTCGGCGA
>CAZMNG010000615.1:1385-3542 GCA_964567505.1 uncultured Chthoniobacterales bacterium | reverse complement strand
GCTCCAAAGGCCATCAAAACGTTCACGTTGAATCTCTCGGATGCCCACATGAATGAAATCGTCGTTTTGACTGTTGTGGGAATCCCGCTGCTGGCCGCGCTTTTAGGACTCGCGGTCTGGTCCGTCCGGCGCCGCTAGCCCGCACTATTCATCACATGATCATACCGCGCAAATATGGAAATACCTGAGCGTAGAACCGCCCCCTCCCGAATCGAGGAAAGTAACTACGACAGCGGTTCCGTCGGTCGCTAACGCTGGATACGACTGCAGGGTCTTCGGCGGAGTTGTCGTAACGCCGGGACTCGCCGAAGTATATGGTTGCTCCGTAGACGAACCCGCGCCAATGCCGGCACAAATACAATTACCGGAACCTACGCTTCCATATTCTCTATTTGTTATATACGCCATGTCAACCTTAGTTTATGCAACTGTTAGGCGTGCATTTTCATTAAACGGGTAACCGGTTCGCCGCCATGCAGTTAGCCTGAGCCGCCAGCACTCCGGCGCGTGCCCGCTTTAGGCTCTGTAATCGACTGGCCGATGCAAGTCGCAGGCTCGCTTGAGTGTCATTCTAGCGCGCAACTGAAGGAAACCGACCTACCTCAGGGATGGCATTTAGTGCGGGGTCGAAAAGCGATTTGAGCTGACTCCAGTCATATCGCAGCGCTTCAAACGTGGGTCGATCTGGAATCCAATATCGATAATTATGGTAAACAGCGTAAACTTTCTCGCTGGATCCCTTGACGATCGTGCCATTTTTATATTTGAGATCACCAGACAGAGGGGGAACGGAGGGCAATTCACCCCCTGCAGGAATCATATAGAGATCATGGTCGGGAATCTCCCGAATATTGTTCGAGTCATATCCCATTGCTCTGAACGTATCGCCATCTGGAATCCAATATCGATAGTCATTTAAAACGACATAAACTTTCTCGCCCGATCCCTTGACCAGCGCGCCGTTCCCGTACGATTCGCAAAGCGGCGCTACCGAAAAGTGTACGCGCGGTTCCACGCCAGTGAACGACCCCGTATGGGTCTCGACCGCGAACGTACCCGCAGCCGCTATCGCCGGACTATCTTGCATGAAGACAGGATTTACTACTTGCTCGTCCCATGCGATCGTCGACGTCACCTCCTCCCAATTAAACCAACCCGTCCTCGTCCTCAATTCCGTAGACGCCCACCCCGACCCGGACCGGTGTACTTCGAGCACCAGCCCACTGTCCAGAAGCGCAACCGAAGCATCGCTACCGTAATCGTCGTAACGGCGCGAGTCCCCAAAAGTAATGCCGATCGCCGCTCCCTCCAATCGTTCAATTATTCCTGCCCGGTAGTGTAAAAGGCTTTCTCCCGGAACCTGGTGAACGGAAACGACCTCGTCGTAATTGTTAATGGCAATACGAGGATTTATTCCGGTATCATACTTAATTCCCCATTCTCCGGTAACCCAGTTTATAGTAAGATCGCCTCCGGCGGGATCCATAAACTGTCCCATGCGATAATAGATGCCGTCCCCGCCGGGAAGACCCGATTCATGCACGCCGACAATTGCGCCCGAATCGTTCATGGCAATTCCGGCGTTATACCCTGCATCCCACCAGAGGACATCGGTTTTCATATCGATCCACTGATCCAGGTCGCCATTCAGATTAATGGCTCCGACCCGATAAAACAAATCGGCTCTTCTTTCATTGGAGTCTGTCGTGTTGTAAACGAAAACGATATAGCCCTCTTTACTGATGGCTACCGCGGGCCAATGTCCGTACAAGCCCGTCCCCTGAATCTTTCCCCACATCACCGTCCCGTCCGGTTGCAGTTTTCCGAGACGGCAAACGATCTGGCCGTGGCCCCAATTCGGAGCGTCCAGGTTCCGGAACGCGCTCACGAGATAGCCCGAGGAATTCGCGGCCACTGCGCTTTCTTCAGCTGCGGTACTGATTTGAGCGATGGAGTGGAATCTCAAGTCGCACGTCTCACTGGCCTGAGCCGCCCGGGCGTGCAAGACACAAAGCGGCACGCCGAGCGTCAGAGCGCACAACAATCTGGCGACGACGCCTAAAAAGGGGCGGGATAAATTGTTCACAGAGCATAATTACCCACGGAAAAAAGAGCACAATTATAAAGAATAGAATGTATTCTTACGAAAAAGCGAAT
>CAZMNG010000615.1:0-1285 GCA_964567505.1 uncultured Chthoniobacterales bacterium | reverse complement strand
TTCAATTTCCACTAAACAAGAGGGTTACGTTCTGCATTGAGAGTACGTCCTGCCCGATCACCACTGAATACCCCGAACGGATTACGCCGCAGGAACCGAAGAACAAAAAACAGCTACCCCACATACTCTCAGGCCTAGGATCAATTCCTGTGCCAGTGCTTGTGAGCATGCACAACCTGCTGCTGATAACTGTGTTAGGAACGCCGGATGAAAAGGCGGATCGCGAACGAGATCTTGAACGTTCGAGAAATCGTCCTGAGGCGCTAAGCTAGAACAAGCAGGCTGCCTATGCTGCCTTGGGCTCGGCTACAAACGGGTGTGGGCAACCAAACGATCTACTCAAATCCCGGCGGATGCGCGTTCTGGAAGCCTGTCTTCTGCTGATAGGCTGCAGCGAAGGCCAGCAGCGTGGAATCGTCGTACAGACGGCCCAGGAAAGTGAGGCTGACCGGGGTGCCCGGACCGCCGATTGTGTCATCTTCGCCCGTGTCGACAGCGGGTGGCTTCGGTGCGTCGGCGCCGCGAAACCCGTTCGGCAAGATTACGGCCGGATGCCCGGTGAGATTCGTGATCATGAGTTGCGAGTCAGAATTTGACGGCGCGACGATGATATCGACTTCCTCAAAGAGCTGCGCCATGCGGCGCATTGCCAAGGTCCGTGCACGGTTCGCCTGGATATATTCGACCGCGGGATAGAAGCGGGCTGCACGAAAGATATTGGGCCAGTCGTCTGGACCCTGCTCTGTCAGGAGTTGATCGCGACCGGATCGCGTCAAGTCGTCAAATGCCGCGGCCGCTTCTGCATTGAGCAAAAGCGAAATCGCGTCCAGGGGGAGATCCGGCAGTGCAACCTCCTGGAGGTCAAACCCCATTTTGCAAAGGGTTTCAAGGGCCGCCCGGTCATAGGCGCGATCATAATTCCGGCGCGCCCTGGCAGCCGCACGGTCCTCCTTTTTGGATTCCCAGTCTTTCAAATCGTCCTCCGTCAACCCATTCGGCGGAGATTCCGCAGGGGATTCCTCTGCAAACAGTTTCTTTGTGAAGCCAACCCTGAGCGGTTGCTTGAGGGCGTCGCCCTCCCATCGAAATAGCGCCGGACGCACGGTGAGATCCTTTCCGTCCGGCCCGTAAATTGCCTGCATTACCAGAGCGCAATCTTCAACCGACCGGCAGATTGGCCCCAGCTTGTCCATCGTCCAGGCCAATGCCATGGCGCCGGTTCGCGGAACGAAGCCGAACGTCGGGCGCAATCCGGTCGTTCCGCAACGAGTGGATGGAGAGGAGA
>CAZMNG010000614.1:0-3558 GCA_964567505.1 uncultured Chthoniobacterales bacterium | reverse complement strand
TCGGAGCGCGAAGTTTCGTTGCGTTCTGGGGCGGCGGTGGCAAGAGCGCTGAGGGTATTGGGCGCCGAGGCGTTTGAAGTCGATATCCAAGACGGTGATTTCCATCTTCCTGCCGGCACCGATCTGGCGTTTAACGCGCTGCACGGAACCTTTGGCGAGGACGGCACTATCCAGGCAATCCTTGATCAGAAGGGGATTTTTTACACTGGGGAAGGTGAACAAGGCAGCCGGCTCGCGTTCGACAAGATCGAGACCAAAAGACGTTTCATTGAACGAGGCGTACCGACTGCGCCGTATCTGACCCTCCAAAGAGGTGAGATCCCTGACTTTCCGATTCCGTACGTTGTTAAAGTTCCCTGCCAGGGATCGAGTGTCGGTGTTTACCTCGTAAAATCGATCAAGGAACGCGACCCGGCCCTGGCGCAAGCGTTCGCGCAGGCAGACACTATCCTGGTCGAGGCATTCGTGAGCGGCCGGGAACTGACGGTTGGAATTCTGGGTGAGCAGGCTCTGCCGATTATCGAAATCCGCCCGCAGGGCGGATTTTACAGTTACGCGAACAAGTACACATGGACGAATCGTGGTGGAGCCGCCGAGCATGAGTGCCCGGCGCGGCTGACTCTCGCGCAGAAGAGAATCGTGGAGTCCAGCGCGCTGGCTGCGCATCGGTCACTCGATCTGAAGGTCTATTCCAGAGCGGATGTCATTCTTGAAGAGAACGGCCAGCCGAAGGTGCTGGAAGTGAATACTATCCCTGGCATGACCGAGACCAGCCTGCTGCCTGAAGCTGCTGCTGCAGCCGGTATGTCGATGGCACGTCTGTGTGAATGCATTGTCCAGTTGTCGCTGGAACGGAGGCACGCAACTACGCGGTGATCATTCGAAACAGATTGCGTAAACAGAATAAGCGCGCTTCCACCTCACGGCAGCGAAAGCGCCAGCATCTGCTCGACGTCAAAGTCCGCGCGAAAAATGCCTCTGCACGACGGAGCCAGGGCGTTTTGCTGATGGTTGCAGGTTTTATTCTGGTAGCGTCCGTGCTGGCGGGTATCGCATTTGGCGCAAAACGCGCGCTGAATACACTCTTCTTTGCGAATGCAGACTATGCGTTGAAGACGATTGAGGTGACGACAGACGGCAATCTGAGTCGAGAATCGATTTTGCGCGCCGCCAATGTGTCCGAAGGGGAGAATATTTTTGCGATCAACCTTAACGAGGTTCGCAATAGGCTGGCCGCAATGCCGGAAGTCGAAGAGAGTCGCCTCCAACGAATCCTGCCGAACAAATTAGCTATTTCCATTCAGGAACGGCGACCCGTTGCGTGGGTCGTTCCGCCCGACGCTAACCTCGCGTCGTTCAATTTCGAGAACGCGTTTCTTGCGGACGAACGCGGGATCCTGCTGAAAACAAAATCGCTTCCGTCGGAGTATCTTGGTCTCCCGCTCATTATCGGGATCGACACTTCAAATTGCCAGGCCGGTCAGCCGCTGGATCAGGATGAGGCCAAGGCCGCGCTCAATTTGATCCGCGCGTCGACAGAGATTTTGCAAGGCCGGTTCCAGATCCAGATCATCGACGTTTCAAAGCCGTATTGCATGATCGTGACCGACAAGCAGAAGGCCAGCGTGACGTTCAGCACCGACGGGATCGAGGCGCAGCTCCACCGGCTCGGGATCGTTTTGAATTATTGCGACTCAAACAGCCGCGAACTGCAAACCGTGAATCTTATGGCCCAGCGCAATGTGCCCGTGACGTTCGTGCAACCAAGTCAGGCCGTGACGGCAGATGATCCCGCCACCAGGACGGGGTCGGCCGCGTCGCAACAAATGCCGAATACGACCGCGAAACCGGTTCCATCGCAGCAAGGCACAACCACGCAGCCGGTCCAGCCAAATAACGCGGTGCGGGAATCAAAATCACAGGAAAAAAACCAAAAACGGGAGCGCACCAGAGTGAAGCCGTTTCGTGAACGGCGGGCTTCAGATTCTCCGTCTGCGGATAATGAAGCAGACCAGCGGCATGGACAGCCGCGAGTCCGGCGGGCACTCCCGGTAGAGACGATTCGATCGAATGGCTAGAGAAAACATCTACGTAGGCCTGGAAATTGGCACATCAAAAATCTGCGCGGTTGTAGCGGAAGCGCGGAGTGACGGAACGCTGAAAGTGGTTGGGGTCGGGACCGTTCCTGCACGCGGTGTTCGCAAAGGTGAGATCGTCGACTTTGAGACGGCGAAACGGTGCGTACATGACGCGATCGTGGACGCAGAAGAAAAGAGCGACGTTGAAATCAGCGAGGTCTACCTCGGAATCACCGGGAGCCACATCCGAAGCTTCAACAATCGAGGCGTGGTCGTCCTCGAAGAGGACAGAGAAGAGATCGACGAGCAGGACCTCGACGATGTTCGTACGAACGCGCGCGAAGTAAGCTTGCCGATTGAGGATTGCATTCTCCACACGATTATCCAGCACTACTACGTTGATGGACAGGACGGGGTGTTGAATCCGATCGGCCTCTTCGGGAAGAAACTGGAAGCCGATTTTCATATCGTTTACGGCATCCGCACTCGAATCCAGAACGCGATTCGGTGTGTGAAGGAACTCGAGCTCGAACCGGCCGATGTAACGATCAACTCATTTGCCACAGCGCAAGCTGTTCTTGAAAAGAATCAAAAGCAGTTGGGGGCGATCGTCATCGATATCGGCGGTGGCACGACCGACTTTGTCGTCTACGTCGACGGCGCGGTGAAACAGAGCGGGGTCCTGGCGGTCGGCGGGGACCACATCACCAACGATATTTCGATCGGGCTCAAAATTCCCACTGCCCGCGCGGAAAAGCTGAAAGTCGAAGAAGGCAACGTTACGCTCGGGACGGCGTTTCCCGGCGAGACCATTCTGCTCAAGGACGAGACCGGGTTTGCCGGCAGGGAAATCGAACGAGAATCCCTGAATCAGATCATTCACGCCCGTCTGCAGGAGTCGCTGACGATTGTCAAGCGGCAGATCGAAGCGGATCAGAACCTTCATTACGTCGGAGCCGGTGTTTTCATAACGGGAGGGTGCAGCCAGATTCGCGGGCTTGAGCACCTTGCGTCCGATATTTTTGGGATGCCGGTGACGATGGCGCATGCGCTGCCAATGGCCGGAGTGACATCCGCATTCGAGAATCCGCAGTATTCAACGGCGTTGGGGTTGGTGAAGTACGCGCACCTGGTGCAAATGGACAGGCCCGTTGCGGGGGGGCTTATCAAGAACGCGTTTCAAAGAATCAGAGGAATATTTCGGAACTAATCAGACATTATGGTGCAGCTAAATCGACAATACGGTGGAGAGAATAACACAGGCGAACCGGTCCTGGTGAAAGTCGTTGGTGTTGGCGGCGCAGGCTCCAACATTCTCGACCGCGTGATGCTGGATGGCATCGAAGCGGCGGACATGGTCGCAATTAACACGGATGTTCAGTCGCTCGCGGCGTCGGTGGCTGCGCATAAGGTCCAGATTGGAAGAAATTTAACCCGCGGCCTCGGCTCCGGCGGCGACCCTGAATTGGGCTACGCTGCG
>CAZMNG010000613.1:0-3560 GCA_964567505.1 uncultured Chthoniobacterales bacterium | reverse complement strand
GCCGAGCTTCTGCGCGATCGAGATCGCCTTCCGCATCGCTTCAGCCGATTGGGGTGTTGGCGTGCCTGTATTGATGTTGACGGCACTTGAGATCGTTACCAGCTCTTCGATCTCTGCGGCGCAATCGGACATAATCGGCGAAGCCCCAAGCGCAAGCAGAGCGTTGGCCGTGAAATCCTGGACTACGGAATTTGTTATGTTGTGAATCAGCGGATTGACCGAACGAATCTTCTCGAGGTCCGCCCAGACTGTGTAGCCCGAGAGCTGAATGTCGCATGCCATCGGGCTCAGAGTCCACCTTCTTCAGGCCCCTGTCGATGCTTTAGGATCGATGCGTGCGCCAATCCTGGCTACTTCGCATGCTCGATCAGCTCAACTTCATACCCTTCCGGAGCGTCAATGAAAGCGATCACGCTCCCGCCTCCGGTGTTGGTTGGCCCGTCAGATAACGCGTACCCTTTCGACGCGGCGTGTTTAGCGAATTCTTCGATATTGTCGACTTCAAACGCCAGGTGCGTGATGTCGAAACCGACGTTGACCGGACCGCTGCCATCGAACTTGCAGATTTCGATTTCTTCATCGCTCCCGGGCGCCTTGAAGAAAACGAGCTCTGAACCGCGTGGCGACTTCGAACGGTGGGTCTCCTTCAGACCGAGTACCTCTTTGTAAAAATGAACCGTTTTTTCCAAATCAGAAACCCGATAACGGGTGTGAAGAAGCTTGTTAACCATAGGCTGAAAACTGCCACAAATGAATCGCTCAAGCCACCAACTCGTAATAATATAAGGGCAGCTTGAATTTTGGGATTTGAGGGGCGAGCCCTGTTTATGGCAGTCTCGTAATCCGTATGCTCTACATTGGTATCGATAGCGGCACGCAAAGCACGAAATCCATCGTGGTCGAACTCGAGACGGGTGGAATATTGGTTTCCTCGCAACAGAACTACGGTTTGATCCCCGGTTTGCCGGACGGCCATATGGAGCAGGATCCCGCAGTCTGGATCCAGGCAGTGGACAAAACCGTCCAGGATTGTCTCAAACAGATCGGTGACAGAAAAGACGAGATCCGCGCCATCGGCGTCAGCGGCCAGCAACACGGCCTCGTTGTCCTCAATTCTTCAGCCAAAGTGATTCGCCCGGCAAAGCTTTGGTGCGACACATCGACCTCCGACCAATGCAAAGAAATCATCGACGAGTTCGGCGGCGAAACGTCGCTGATCAAACTGATCGGGAACACGATGCTGCCGGGTTGGACGGCTCCAAAAATTCTTTGGCTCAAACAGCACGAGCCTGAGAATTTTGCGTCGGTCGACAGCATTCTATTGCCGCACGACTACATCAATTTTTGGTTATCGGGCGAACGACGCATGGAATACGGCGATGCATCCGGAACGGGATTGCTGGATGTGCGGACACGCCAATGGTGTGACCCGATTATCGAGTTTATCGATGAAGGACTGCGTGAGAAGCTGCCGCCGGTCGGGTCCTCGCGGCATGCGGTCGGGTTGCTCCGGGAAAATCTGAGAACAAAATGGGGCCTTAAAAGTTCCCCAATCATCTCTGCGGGTGGCGGCGACAACATGATGGGGGCAATCGGGACGGGCAATGTGCGGCCAGGCGTCGTGACCGCCAGTCTTGGGACCTCCGGCACTATCTACGCCTATTCCTCTGAGCCGATCGTGGATCCTCAAGGTGAATTAGCTGCGTTCTGCGACAGCACAGACAATTGGTTGCCGCTGATCTGTACGATGAACGTCACCGTCGCGACTGAACAGGTTCGAAAAATGTTCGACTGGGATATCAAAACGTTGGACGCGGCCGTTGCCGGCGCGCCTCCCGGCGCGGGACGAATCATCTTTTTGCCCTACCTGGTCGGCGAACGCACCCCGAACCTTCCGAACGGGGTCGGCGTTTTTCACGGCCTCACCGCAACCAATATGACCCCCGCGAATTTTGCGCGAGCCGCGATGGAGGGAGTCACCATGGGATTGGCTTATGGGTTGAACCGGTTCCGGTCCCTTGGGACGAAAGCGTCAGAAATCCGGCTGACCGGAGGGGGCAGCAAAAGCCGCACCTGGCGGCAAATCTGCGCCGATGTCTTTCGCACTCCGGTTGTCTGTCTTGCCACCGCCGAAGGGGCAGCGCTCGGTGCCGCGATGCACGGCGCGTGGGTCGATCGTCTCGTGAACAACAAGCCGGCGAATCTCGTGCAGCTTCTGGACGAGGTCGTTAAGCTCGACGAATCCTCGCGCGCCGTTCCGAATCCTGAAGCCGTTGCGCTCTACCAGGAAACATTCACACGCTTCAAAGGCCTTACCCAGCGGCTGTCGACCGGCGGGTTCCTTTGAGGAAGTTGTCAGTGGTACCAACTGACAACGTCCTCCCATGAAACTCGTTATTGCCAGCACCGGGGCCAGCGGCGCGATTTATCTGCAGCGATTGCTGGACCAGATCGACTGCACCCGGCACGAGGTGCATCTCGTGCTGAGCTCGTTCGGGAAGCAGGTTATTCGGGACGAATTGGGGGAATTGCGCGTGCCGCCTGGCGTCCCCGAACATAATGACCGAACCATGAATGTCGCGTTTGCGAGCGGGTCGACATTCTATGACGCAATGGTAATTGTGCCGTGCACGATGGGCACACTTGGCAGAATCGCCGCGGGAATCAGCGATTCGTTGATTATCAGGGCCGCAGATGTGTTCTTGAAGGAGCGCCGCAAACTGATCCTGGTCCCGCGCGAAACCCCCTGGAACCTGATTCACATCCGGAACGCCGCCACATTGGTGGAAGCCGGGGCGATCATCATGCCGGCTTCTCCGTCGTTTTACAGCCGGCCGGCTTCGATGGAACAACTTGCCGATACGATCGTTCATCGAATCCTCGACCTCGTCGGACTCCCTGCTCCCAAAGCGTTTCGGTGGTTTGAGAATCCGGAGTAGAAGGACGCTCTGTTCCGAGGGAAATCGAATTATTTTATAGAATCCGGTTGCGCGCCCTGAAAAGATCGCTAATCTCTGCGGCCCGACCTGATTGGTTGGACGGCTCGGAAGCCGGGGTGAACGAAATTTGATAAAATTCCCGTTGACCACGATTGATGAGCAGGTATAAGTAAAGTTCGCTGGTGATACTGGCGACGCCAATCGAAAGGTTGGAAGGTTCTTCAGAGTTTGGGACTTCAAATTGGCTCAATTTTGTCCCGGTTGAATTGTAAGCAGTTGTTTCAGTTTAGCCGGAATCCAAGTTGAGTTTTTTTGTCGCCCGAAACGAAAAGGAACCCCGTTCATTGAAAGTTTGGTTCTGAGTTTTTTCGAAAACATCAGAATGGTGATGTCAGCAAAAATTGTGTTGTGCGTTATTCGTCAGATTCTTTTGAATCTAATATTTGTAAATGACCGAAAAACGTAGTTTTTAACCGGCTGAGGCCGGATGAAAAAACAAACGACAATAAGGTCAGAATTTTTATCACCAGCCCCCGGTCTCACTGGGAGCTGTGATGAGTAAAAACTTTCTACGGAGAGTTTGATTCTGGCTCAGAACGAACGCTGGCGGCGTGGATAAGA
>CAZMNG010000612.1:0-3568 GCA_964567505.1 uncultured Chthoniobacterales bacterium | reverse complement strand
TCCGTGCCGAAGAAAATATAGTTTTACACTCAGATCCACTGCCCCAGCGTGCGCATTTCTCACTGACCGTGAGAAATACGGTCTAAAGCTGATTTCTGGGCTGCTCTTTAGTCATTTCTGTTCTTGAGAGGAGGAACGCAAGGCTCGATTCAGCACCCTGATTTTGATTGACTCGATCCTGGTGTAGCGCGTCATGGCAGCCACCCGTACCGGGATCGTAAAGCGGCTGCCCAAGGTCGTTGCGGCCAAGAAACCATTCGAAACAACGGCGCGCGGCCCGGTGCCACTCATCATCTAGCGTCAGGGAGTATGCTTCAAAGCAAGCGGAGATCATCGCGTGTGCTTCGACCGGCTGTTGATCAAAACGGGCACGCTCCTTGCCGCGCGTCCAGAAGCCATTACTGCCAATCGCCGCGAAATGCCCCGCCTCAGCCGTTTGTTGGTCCACCAGCCATCGGAGCGATTTCAAACCGATGTCGACGACGTCACTTCGAGAAGTCCAGTGGCCGCTGAGGATCATCGCATGACTGAGTCTTGCGTTGTCGTAGGCAACCACGGGCTCGAACCATGGCCATTCATCCGATGCATTGTGCTGGAAGAGATCAACCAAGCGATTGGTAAGGACCTCGCGCAAGTGGTTAACGCTTCGATCTCCGGAAAATGCACGGAGATACTCCTGAATTGCGAGCAGGACAAATGCCCAGGCTCTGGGCGAACTAAACCCCTCGACGGCTGGGAGTCCGCGCTGAAACAGCAGGGCACATAAATTACGGTGTCCCTCATTCCTCGACCGGCCAAGCGCAGTGCCGACGGCCCAAAGTGCCCGGGCGTGGCTGTCTTCGGACCCGTCGCCTTTCAGCCACTCCCTTTGGTGATTCATGAAATTCCGAAAACGGCAAGTTACCTGGTCGAAAGCGTGCCATAAAAAGGCAAGGTAAATGCTCGCGAGACGCCCGCATTCCTGCATTGTCATCCGGTTCGTCGTATCCTCCAGGAGGAGGGTTAGGATGAAGGCGCGTGCGTTGTCGTCCGTACAGTAGCCTTCTTCTAAATTTGGCACGTTAAAGATCGCGTGCCGGAAGATCCCGGTGCTGTCTGTCATTCGAACAAGGTGATCCAGCTTCAGCGGCGGCAAATTATAAGGTCGATTCTCCAGGGTGCCGCCCGCAAAAGCTCTCCGCGGATGGGCGCTCAAATTCGCTCGTGCTCGCTCGAAGCTTTCCATGTACCGATGCGCTACCACTGACCAGGTCATGCTGCGTCCTAGTTTCCACGCTCTTTTGCGCGTCGCGTTCATGAGGATTGGATCGGACAGAAATCGGTTCACGCCTTGGGCAATTGCTTTTGGATCGGCGCACGGCACCAGGATACCACGGTCCTTTGCAAGTAACTCCTGCGCGTGCCAGTATGGGGTGGAAATCACTGCCTTGCCGGCGCCAAAGGCGTAAGCAAGTGTACCAGAGGTAATTTGCGATTCGTTCAGGTAGGGCGTGAGGTAGATGTCTGCAACACCGATGAAATCCTTCAATTCCGCGATCGTTACGAATCGATTGTAAAAGATGACGTTGCGCGTCACGCAGCAATCCGCTGCGAGGCGCTCGAGTTTGAGTCGATAGGACTCGCCTTCGCGCGCGATAATATCGGGATGCGTCGCGCCAAGAACGATATAGACGACGTTTGGGTGTCGTCTGAGAATCTCAGGCAGCGCCTCGATAACGTATTCGATGCCTTTATTAGGCGACAGCAGTCCAAAAGTAAGCAGGACCGTCTTTCCCTCTACTCCAAATTGATCCTTATTGAAGCTGGGATCGATGAACGGCATGTCGGGCAGACCATGGGGAATTACGTCGATCTTCTGCGGCGCGACGCCATAGCCCTCCTCAAGGAAGCGCTTAGCACGCTCAGCCATTACGATGAAGCGATTTGAGAGCTCATCGATTTGTTTCATCACCGCGCGTTGATCCTGATTTGGCTCGATTAGCAACGTGTGCAAAGTCGTTACCGCTGGCATGCGCACGTCACGCAAAAACTCCAGAAGATGGCTCCCGGCAGGTCCGCCGTAAATACCGTATGCGTGCTGGACCGAAACGATCTCGACATTGTTGACGTTTAGAAAATCCGCCGCGCGCCGATAGGAATCCAGTTCCGTTTGATCGATCTCAAACCGAACGCGATCGGGATAATTGTAGCCCTCTGGCCGGTCGTTGATCGCGCCAACAATGCCGTGACAATGCGGGAACTCCGTAGCAATGGCTTCACATATGTCGGAGGTAAAGGCGGCGATGCCGCATCGACGCGGAAGATGATCGCCAAGGAAGGATAAGCGCGTAATGGTGGAGGCTCTTTCCACAGGCCGCATTGCTGTCGGGGCGAAGTTGGACAATCGAGCTCCTAAAATGGATTGCATACCTCAATCTCGATAGGCGGCTGTAACGTTGCCGGAATAAGCTCCGGGGCCTGCTTGTTCGAAAAGAACTTTCAGCCGGTCTGGATGAGGCGAAATGAAAAACACCTTGCGACCGGCGTTAGCCCGCAATTTCCCCACGCCGCCGCCAACTTGTCCGGCTCCGATAATTCCGATCTTCATTTTAATCAGGTCCCAGTGTTGCCGTTGGAGACGCGGAATTCTCAACATCGCGCTTGCCGACAGGAAACAGCCCTCTTTGAGTTCGATCCTGAGCTGGTTTGGCACAATGTTCGTCGGACCCCACTATCCCGATATGGATTTCGGCCCGATCCGCGCGGTTTCCCAATACTTCTTTTAACGTGCTGCTGTTGCTTTTGGATATGCCTAAACCACGTACGCTTTCACCCCCAGGGCGAAATCGCTTTCACAACCGGATGTCCCGCATACTCATAAGCAACGGCAACGCGGCGAAAAGAGTGTTGGATTAGCGAATGCTTTCGAAAGAGGATTTCACCGGGACCGAGACAGTCTTTAGAAACGGATGAACCTTCGGTGTACCACCCTGTGCTTGGAAAAACGACGGAGGGAAGCTCTATGCCAAAGCAAAGAGACTAATCAAGCAGATTGGGCGATCACGCGCCCGCATCGCAACCGGCTTGACTCATGCGGGAGCAACAGGGTGATGGTTCCGCGCTTTTTAACTTCGTGCGTAACCTGGGTGGAAGCGTGGGTACCTCACTCCTCAGCGCGACGATCACTCAACGGGAACAGTTTCCCGATTTTCGGATCGGTGAACGCGTGACGAGTTACAGTCTGTGCGCCAGTTGGCTCCGCGGCGGCTAGGCCTCTCAGGAAATTTCCCGGTCGGCCATGCCCTCAAGATTGGTGATCAGCCGGAACCTGATTTCCTCCACCGCCGGGTCGAAAGCGGCCCCGGCAAGAGGTCTGTCCAGTCTTGGAACCATTGTCTCCAGTTCCCTGAAGAAGGCTCCGGCCTATTGGCGTTGGCTCGTAATTGCCGGATACTCTAATGATCAGATCTTCACGAAACATCTGGCGGATCCGTTGCAGCGCGCAGGTTAGAGCCGGTTGACTGAGCGAAAGGCGTTTCGCGGCAAGCGACACATTTCTTTCTTCGGCCAAGACCGTGAAAACAACCAA
>CAZMNG010000611.1:0-3577 GCA_964567505.1 uncultured Chthoniobacterales bacterium | reverse complement strand
TTCCCCAGTCGCCGGCGGGTGAGCGGCGTATTGTCGGTGTTGACGACCCGCGGCGTCGGATGGTTTGCGCTGCTGAGCGCTTTGGTAAGAAAACACTTAGCCGCGTCCCCATCCTGCGTGGCCGAGGCGCCGAGATTACGTCGCGGCCTGCATCTCCTCGATCAGGGTGCCGATCAGCTCGGCCGCAGGGAGGGCTCGCGCCAGCGGCGCACCCTGGCCCGCCCATTGCGCGCCATAGCCGGGCTCGCCCTTGGCCTTCGCCGCGGCGTTGAGGGCTTTGCCCGCGTCATAGGTCACCGGATAAGCGGGAATTTCACGAGCGGACACGTCTGCGACCAAGGCGGTGAAACGGTTGGCAAGGCAGCGCGCGGGCCGGCCGGAGATGCCCGCAGTCATGACCGTGTGGTGCGCGGCGCTGCTGGCAAGCGCCGCGCGATATCCGTCATCCGCCGCGGATTCCGGGCTTGCGACAAAGGCCGTGCCGAGTTGCGCGGCGGCAGCGCCGAGATGCCGGATGGCGGCGATGCCGGCGCCGTCCATGATGCCGCCGGCGGCGATCACCGGAATGTCGAGCTGTCGCACGAGCAGCCGGGTGAGGGCGATCGTCCCGAGACTGCTATCGGGCGCAGCCGGATTAAACACGCCCCTGTGGCCGCCGGCTTCATAGCCTTGGGCCACTACCGCGTGGACGCCAGCATCGGCGACGGCTTGCGCCTCACTAGGATTCGTGGCCGACGCAAGCAGGATGATCCCTGCATCGCGCAGCGCCCGAATCCGCTCGGGCGCCGGGAGGCCGAAGTGGAAGCTGACGACCTTGGGCTTCTCTTGAACGAGGGCGGCGAGCATGTCGTCATCCTCAACGAAGCTGTGATAGATCTCCGTCAGCTGTGTCGGCGGGGTCGCGCCAAATCGCGCGAACTCCGGCCGCAGTCGCTCGATCCACGCGCTCTCCACCCTCGCAGCGAGCTTCGCTCGTTGATGGCAAAAGACGTTGACGTTGAGAGACCGCGCGGAGAGAGCCCGGAACGCGGCGATCATCTTTCTTGCATCTTCGGCGTTGGTGGCGCCGAGGCCCAGCGAGCCCAGGCCGCCGGTGTTGGAGACGGCCGCCGCCAGAGCGGGCGTTCCGGTGCCCGCCATCGGCGCCTGGATTATGGGCCATTGGATATCGAGAAGTTCGAGAAGATGTGCGGAACTGTCGAGGGTCATCATGTGCTCCTTACGTGACGATCGGCCGGCGTGAAATCACGATCATGTAAATGATACCGAGTGGAACCATTGAGAGTAAAGGGCAGCCTTTAGTGACAACGAGTTAGAGGCGCTTCTCGCTCTGCGAACGAATTAGTTCTCACCCAAAGCTGCGGACTACGGGCGTCCAAGGAATGCACCCAGCCGCTGCAACGGTTCGATTCGATCGCAAAATATTTTAAAGGTCGCCAGGATTGGAACAGCCAGCAGAGTGCCCACCATACCCCAGAGATAGGCCCAAAGAAGAAAACTCAATATGATCGCGATCGGATTCAGGGTTAACCAGCGCCCGAGAAAAATCGGCGTTGCCAGGTTGCCTTCAATCATCGCGCAGAAGACGTACGCCAGAGGAGGCAAAAGTGCGTACCAGACCGAATCAAAATGAATCAGTGAAACCAACGTCATCGCCAAGATGCCACCCGTTGCGCCAACGAACGGTATATAGTGGAGCAAGAACGCGGCGACACCCCAGAGCAATGGATGGGGTAGACCCAGTATACCCACGAGGATCCAAACACTGAGCCCAACCCCAGCATTGATCAGCGTGATCGATGTAAAATAGCGAGCGGCGGTTTGCACGATCTCAGAGGCGAGTTCCACGACATTCTGTTTTTCTGGCAAGCCCGGAATCATCTCGACCAGCTTCTTTTGGAGCCGCGCTCCATAAAGTAAAAAGAAGAAAGCAAGCACGTGAACGACGATCAAAAGCGCCAAATAATTCGGTGCACGCTTCAGAATCTCCTCCACAAAGCTCGGTGCGCCGCTGCTTTTGAGGCAAAACGGCGGGCCAGTCCTTGTTGATGATCCGTGGACATGAAAATAGAAATAACCGTTTTAAATGTTAGGAGATCTATGAATTACACAGCTCTTGATCCTGCAAAAGCCATCATCCTTTTTGCGCACTGGCATGGGATTCGACAAATGCCTGCTTGAATTCGATGGCAAGCCGAGCACTTCCATTTCAGTGCCGAGGAAAGCAAAGCGCAGGGCGCGGCGTCTGTTTGCACGCAGCGTACCTGGCGGACGATTAATCGACCCTGGCGAATTTTCGTCCCGCAAAGGAATATCTAACCCCGCCTCTCATTAAGCTGTACATCAATGACTTATACCGCACCAATAGAGTTGGCACGGCGAATGCCTGTCTCCCCTTTTGTCAGCGAAACGCACAAAAAAAAGGGAGTCATTATGAAATCCATTGTCCGCATTCGGTTACTTCTAAGTGTCATCGTTTCCATGCTCAGCAGCAACGCGCTCTGCGCACAGGAAACAGGAAACCGCATCAATAATATCGTACTCGTGCACGGCGCCTGGGTCGACGGCTCGGGTTGGAAACCGGTCTACGAAATCCTGTCCAGGGATGGCTATGAGGTACAAATGGTACAGGTTCCAGAGACATCATTTCAGGACGACGTCGCCGCGACAAAGCGGGTTCTCGACCTTCAGACGGGCCCGTGCATCCTTGTCGGTCATAGCTACGGCGGGTCGATCATCACGGAGGCCGGCGTCGACCCGCATGTCGTCGGTCTGGTGTACGTTGCCGCCCACGCTCCCGATGTCGGTGAGGACGAAGGTGCGCTTGGAAAGGGAACGCCCAGTGTCCTGGCCAAGACGAAAGGAGCGGTTGCGGTGACCGCGGACGGCTTCACCTACCTTAACCCCGGAGACTTCCCCAAGCTCTTCGCGCCTGATCTGCCGCGCGAGCAAGCCAGGTTCGAGTCGCGATCCCAGGTCTTGGCCGCAGCCGAGGTCTTCAACGTACCACTGACCGCAGCCGCCTGGAAAACGAAGCCGAGCTGGGGAATTGTCGCCGGGTCAGACCAAATCATCAATCCCGATCTGGAGAAGTGGTACTACACCCGCGCCCACAGCCACTGGATCGTAGTCCGTGGCGCTAGCCACTCCGTTTACGAGTCGCGTCCCAAAGAAGTAGCGGCCGTGATTGAGGAGGCGGCGCGGAAGTCCCAAAATCAACCGGCACCCATCGGTTCAGATCTTACACTGCGCTCAGGGAAAAAAAGCTTCGGCCTGACGCAGCAGAGCCTCTAGTACTAAAGCGACGAAGAGCTTGCCTTCGATCCAGGAACGGGCCGAGTCGGCATCGATTTTGCGCAGGTGTCCCAGCTCGAGAATGGATTTGAGTCCCAAACTGAGCCAGAACAAATCGTTCGTATATGGGTGATGGTCGGTTTCGTTGCCTCGCGATCTGCGGGAATACTTCTCTGCGATTGGGCAGAGTTGTATCCAACGAAAGTTAGGGCTGAAGCCCCGACTCCGCTGTCGGCGGTCGAATCAAAACCAGCCAGTGATGGTCGAATTAAAACCAGCCACT
>CAZMNG010000610.1:1224-3577 GCA_964567505.1 uncultured Chthoniobacterales bacterium | reverse complement strand
GAAATGCACTTTGCATTTCGCCATTTTGCGCGGTTAGCCCCGAAGAGTCCGGCGGTCACCCATGGGCGTCAACATAAGACGTGGATCTTGGGTGCTCTTTTGACTCTTACCATTCAATCGTCCCGCTGGGACGGGGATATTTTTCTCATGACTCCAGGCACTTCGTGCCTGGCTACTATCAGCCTGTCCCTCCGGGACAAAAGCCATTCGCCCTCCTCTCGAGCGCCTCGCGTTAAGTTAATGCTTATGGGCGACCGCCGGACGCGGCTAACGCCGATCCGGCCTGGGCCGGATTGGAGCTCCGTGCGCATTTTTCAGGGGGCGTGAAAAATGCAGGTTAACAACAAACTTGCCCGAAACAGCGGAATGGTGCGATAAGCGGCCTGAATGCAAGGTGCAGCGGAACCCGAGATGGAACTGTCGGTGATTATCCCGGTTTACAACGAAGAAGACGTATTGCCGAAACTGTTTCCCGAGTTAGCAGCCGCATTCGACGCCTGGGTGAATGGAAGGTGGGAAGTCCTTTTCATCGACGATGGGAGCGTCGACCAGACTGCGGATCTCATTGCCGGTCGCATCGCAGCCGACCAGCGATTCAAGTCGGTACGATTATCGCGGAACTTTGGCCATCAGGCTGCTGTGTCGACCGGTCTCGCGTTCGCCTCCGGACGATATGTTGGCGTCATCGATGCCGATCTTCAGGATCCGCTCAACATTCTTCGAGACATGTATGAAGCCTGCCGCTCGGGTGTCTGTAACGTGGCCTATGGCGTTCGCAAGAAGCGTGAAGCTTCGTTCCCGCTCGATTTGAGCTACAAAATGTTCTATCGATTCATGCATCGGTTTTCTGATCATCCCTGGCCGATTGATGCAGGCGACTTTTGCGTTCTTGACCGCAAGGCTTTGCATTTTCTTCTTCAACTGCCCGAAGCGACCAGGATTCTGCGCGGATTGCGTTCCTGGATTGGACTCCGGCAAATTCCGTTTCCGTATGACAGACCGAAACGCTTCGCAGGCGGGACAAAGTACAATCTGGGCCGCTTGTCGAATCTCGCCATGGAATCCGTGATCGGATTCAGTATGGCGCCCCTGCATTTCGCTGTCATCGCCGGGTTCTTTATGAGCTTCTTCTGCGTCGCAATTACAGGGCTATTTTTATTAAACCGCCTCGATCCCGGGTTTACGCTTTTTGGCTATTCGGTCGGGGCCAGCCGCGGTGTGGCAACGATTGTGATCCTCATTTCGCTCGTGTCAGCCATGAACTTTTTCTGCCTTGCGATCATCGGCCAGTATCTTTCGCTGGTGCTTCGGGAAGTGAAGCGCAGACCGCAGGCGATCGTGCAGGAACTGGTCGGCAACGTCCAGCGCCAGCCGGTCGCCTATCCTTTGAACGGCAATGAGTGAACTATCGCGAGCGCGGAAACAAATCGAGTTCATATCCGAGCCTGCGCCTGTGAATATGGCCGATAACTGGTTCGATATTGCAACCGCTGACCACTTTTGGATCCGGCGCCGGTTTGATGTTGTCAGACGGCTGTTGCGCGGATATGACCTGAAAGAGTGGCAGGTCGCAGAGGTCGGCTGCGGTCATGGGCTTGTTCAGCAGCAGATTGAACGACGGTATGGAGTCGCGGTTGACGGTTTCGACCTGAACCTGGTTTCGCTCAGGCAAAATGTCAGCACGCGCGGACGGTTATATTATTATGACGTTTGCGAAAGACGCCCTCAGTTTGGCGCCCAGTACGATCTTGTGATCCTGTTCGATGTGCTCGAACATATCGAACGCGAAAAGGAGTTTCTCGATGCGATCAAGTTTTTGATGAAGGAAGGCGGCCGCGTGTTGATTAATGTGCCGGCGCTTCAATCTCTCTATTCACCGTACGATCGTTGTGCAGGGCATCTGCGGCGGTATGCGCTGCCGGAACTGGCCGCTCTTTTCCGCGCGTGCAAGCTCCAGATCGTCGGAAGCACTTACTGGGGTATGCCGCTGTTGCCGTTTCTGATTGTGCGCAAACAGCACCTCCGGTTTGTTCCCAACGAAAAGGTGATTCAACGCGGGTTCGACCCCGGAAACAAGCTGGTCAATGAGGCCATGTATCGGTTGAGTCTGGCTGAAGTCATTCCGCAGAAGTTGTGCGGAACCAGCGCAATGATTCTTGCGCGGAACTGAGGCGGATGGGGCGAGCGGGGAGCGGCTTCTTTGAGCTAATCCGGCGGTACCGGAAGCCCATTCGATGTGACCGTACAGGACGGATCAGACGGATCTGGGATCGAGACTTGCGCAACGCGTAATGAAGCATAGGCTTCCAGCCTGTATCCGGACACGCTGCGCGTGAACGCAAACCGTTACGGC
>CAZMNG010000610.1:0-1124 GCA_964567505.1 uncultured Chthoniobacterales bacterium | reverse complement strand
ACGGAGGCAAACGGGGCGGGCTTCGTGAATCCGACAGGGGAGCCTAACCACGCGGCAACAGAACCGTCGCCGGTGTTAATCCAGAGAACGTCGGTGATTGTTCCCCCGGCTAATGCAGGGGTGCCCGCAATTTTCCAGGCCAGATCTACCGGTCCGGCGTCCCATTCACCGGCAACGGTAAACCCGTTCATCAACCAGACGTACACTTCACCGGTGTTCTGGTCGCGCCACAGGATGTCCGCTTTACCAGCCCCATTGAAATCTCCGAACCCGGCAATCGCAAAATTCAGAGAGTAATTGCCCAGCATAACCTGCTGACCGGGCTGATCGTTGACCAGTTGCCAGATTGCCAGTCCTCCGGTGTTCGTGTCGCGCCAAACAATATCCGGATGCCCGGTACCTTCCACGTCGGCTGCGCCGGCAATCTGCCAGGCAGGATCGACCGACGCGATGAATATTGAATTGAAATTTACGGGCGCAACGGTTTTCCACAGATAAACGGCTCCAGTGGATTTCTGGCGCCACAGAATGTCGGAGAATCCCGTGTCGTCAAAGTCGGCCACGGCTTCGATCGCCCAATCGGGTGAACCTCCATTGAGAATGTAGCTGCCTGTTTGCGTTGTTCCGTTCATCGTCCAGATGCCGATCAAGCCCAAATCTGCGTTGTACCAGAGGATTTCGTTATTTGCCGCGCCATCGAAGTTGCCAATACCTGCGATGGTCCAGCTAGGATCGAATACGCCCAGGAACTGTGTTGTTGCGATGCTTGTGCCTGACATCAGCCAGATGCCGATTCCACCCGTCGATGCGTTCTGCCAGAGAAGGCTCGCCGGCGCAGCCAAGCCATTTGATGTAGTAATCGGTTGGGTCGTAGTCCCCCCTGTTCGCGCGGTGAGGAGGACCATATTGGATGGGAGGCTGGTCGCTCCGGTGGCGGTGTAATCCGTTACAACGAAGTAGTAGGTTTGAGTCTCAGCCAGATTCGAGATGGTCGCGGCCAAGTTGTTTCCGACGTCAACGGACTGAGTCAGAGCTGTGCTCGAAGTTCCATAATCCACGCGGTAACCGATAACCGCCGAGCTGGAACTGGCGTCCCAGGCAAGATTGACGCTGCGGGTAGTCTG
>CAZMNG010000609.1:0-3579 GCA_964567505.1 uncultured Chthoniobacterales bacterium | reverse complement strand
CGAGCAGTGCGGTGATCACCCAGGTCACATGGTCGATGCCCTGGAGAAATAGCCCCTTGAGTTGACCGAGCGTCACGGATGAATCCCGTCCGCGCAACAGCGCAATGGGTGCCGCGCAGAACAATGGGCGAGCCATAGTTCGGTCGGGGGCTGGAAGGCACAGGCGCTTGGAACGTTTGGCCAGCTTCCATGCCCCGGGTAAATCGCCCTGCTGCAGCAGGAGCGCGGCGTAATTTGCAAATACACCGCCGTCGTTTGGACAAAGTGAGGTGGCCTGTTTGAAATGCATGAGAGCCTCCTTCGGATCACTCATCGTTTGGCCCAAAAGGTGCCCGTAGTTGCTATGCGTGTTGCCATCCGTAGGCTCAAGCGCCAGCGCCTTCGTGAAGTGATCTGCTGCGGCACTGGGGTCGTTTAGGCATACCCAGAAGAGCAACGCCATATTGTTGTGCGTAGCCGCATCATCAGCATCCATCTCCAACGAAAGCTCGTAGCAAACCTTTGAGGCATCAAATGCCGAGAATTCATTCTTTAGCTGTTGCCCCCTGGAGCGAAGGGATCTGGCGAGCGTTTTGCGGGCGGATGAAAATCCCGTGGCGATGGGTAGTTTCGGGGCGAATTCGTGAATCAGCTTGCGAGCGTCTTCGGTGGATCCTCGCAACAGCAGGCATTCGGCCAGGCCGGTAATAGTTGAGAGCGTATTGCACTGCTCTATACCATTGGCGACACAACGGCGGCGCAATGTTTCCCGATAGCGGCCCTCCGCCTCGTCAAATTTGCCGCGATACATGCTCATGAATGCAAAATTCTCCAGATAAGTCAGCGTCTGGATGTGTTCCGGTCCGAGGACAAGCTCGCTCGTTTCGACCAAACGCTGGCAGAGCGACTCAGAAATCTCGTGGTGCTGGCGGTGGTGCAATGACACGGCAAGAGCCGCCAGCTGGTCCAAGGTTTCCGGCGTTTCGGCACCGATCTTGGAAATCAAATCGAATGCCTGATGGACTTCCTCGACGGCACCGTCCCGGGCGAACCTTGTACGCCCGGTCCATGAGATAAGTTCCACGATCAGTTTGCGAGTTTTCGGCAGGTAGTCCGCCAGATGCCTCATCTGCGGTTCCGCGTGCTCCCAGAGAGAAAGGACCTGCGGTGCCAGTTCACGCAACGGCTTTGTTGACGCGAGCAACTCGCACACGTCCGCGAAGGATGTGGCAGACACGGATTCCGGCACATTGCCGCGCGGCAGATTGGCATTGTTGCGGCAGCTCCGTAACGCGGTATCGGTCAAGCAATCCCGAAGGCTTAATTCTCCTATCTTCCTTGAGCCCTCGGCGAGATCGAGCAGGCCGAGGACTGTGGCTGGCTTGGCGGCACGGATTCGCTGACATTGACGCCGGATCTGTTCGCTATAGCCGCCGCGCTTGGCTGAGTCTGACAAATGCACTGCGTTCCAGAGGGTCTGACAGAATTGCAGCCGCGCCTGTGCAGTATCTTCATGATCGGGCCCCGGGAACCTTTCTAATTCCGATACATATGTGCGCATGACCTCCAACGATTCATCGTATTTGCCCATTTCTAACAAACAGGAAGCGAGCGCAATCCGCACAAAACCGTAATAGTGGTGTTGAGGGAGCAAAATATCTTCTGCCATCTTCACCGCGCGGCGGAGCGCTTCCACGGCCGCCACCGGCTTGCCCTCCTTTCGCAGTTCATTGGCAATGTTTCCGAGCGTGGCGACCATTTCCGGATGCCCGGTGGGTCGGGCTTTCTCAAATAACGCCAAAGCCTCCCGGTAAATGCCTAGATAATCTGCGACTTTTCCTTCGGCCGTTAAGATTACGGCCTTATCATTGACACAGTTGGCAATCCCGGCGAGGTCCGGCGGATTCCCGCGGCTGAGTATGGCGAGGCTCTTTTCCAGGCAATCCCACGCCTTCGTGTAGTCACGCTTCCCTTGAGTGTAAAAGACGCACAGTTGGTAAAATACCTCAGCCATTTGCGGACTGTCCTGCGCATACGCCCGTTGGGCGATGGCAAGAGCTCTCTCGTAACTTGCGGCGGCAGAGCCGAGTTCCTCCCGAGCAGACCGGATGCTCCCAATCGCAAGAAGGCTTGAAACCATGTCAGGCGAATCCGCCACGTTGTTCACTTCCCAAATCCGAAGCGCCGCCTCGGCTAACAAGATAGCCTCATCGAAGGCGCCCATCTCCTGAAACAGCCGGCCCAGCTTTCCAGCTACCACCGCATCGTACGTAGTTGCGGATTGGAGCGCGCCATGCTCCCTCAGCCACTTCTGGACTAGGTTAGTTAGCGAGCACGCATGTCGCAGGTTGCTGATGTGAGACTGCCATTCGTAACGCATCTCATTGGACCAAACCGTATCGAGCAACGCAGGGTCGAGTAAGACGGAAGCCAGTTTGTCCGCTTCTTGGGCTTCAGAAAGGTGGGAAAGCAGGGTTCGGCTGAAATATCCGTGTTGAACGAGCTTCCCGGAGGTATAGACTTTCCAGCCTTCCTCGACCAGTAGTCGATTTCCCAATTCGGGATCGGCGGCGAACTCCCCCGCTTTAGGGTGCAATGTTGCCGGGTTCAATTCCGTGAGCCAATCGTGCAGGGATTTGTGCATCAAGGTGACATATCTCAACTTTTGATTGCTTTGACCCTCCTCTCGGAGGGGAAACAACACACCCAGTCTATCGAGCCGCCGATCCAGTTCCCAGGGCGACAAACCGAGTGCATTGGAAAGAACGTTCAGCGGCAACGGCGCCTTATGCGCAATAACCACACTGACCAGTTGATGAAAATCGCAATGATAGCTTTCCGGATCCGAAAACTTTCTGCTGAACCATCCCTTGTAATAGCCGGTCAATCCTTCAGGAAAATCGGCCAAATGCTGCAAAAAGAGCTGGCGGGCACGAATTTCATCAAGAACGAGGTAAGCGTAAAGAAACATTCCCTCGCTCTTTTCCACGATTTGATTAATAACATCGTCACTGGCTTTCTCGGCGTCCAATTCGCGGC
The DNA here is from genome assembly GCA_964567505.1 of uncultured Chthoniobacterales bacterium. Lineage (GTDB taxonomy): Bacteria > Verrucomicrobiota > Verrucomicrobiia > Chthoniobacterales > JAFAMB01 > JAFAMB01. The sequence continues at coordinate 561 of CAZMNG010000609.1, read as the reverse complement.
GGAGAAATGTGCGAATGTCCTGCAGGTTTTCACGGCTGCTGGCATTCAGGATAAAGGGATGGAGAGTTCCCAAATAGCTGACGACATCCATTTCAGGTCGGGTGGTCACAACCAGCCGGATCCAATCGGGCAAACCTCCCCAGACCTCTCCCAGGAAACTGGCCAATTCATTGTCCTGGTTGCGGCTGGCTTCATCCAGTCCGTCGATGATCACGAGTTGAGCCCGGTCTGGGGCAGGAAAGTTGCCACTCAACGGCTTTAGCAGTAAGCCATCAAATATAGTTCGTTTGTCTCCTTTGATAGTCTCCTTCAGTTCATTGGCATCGAGGGCGCTAAGGCGGTTTTCATAGTCGGGCAAGCGTATGGCGATTTGTGCGGCCATGGACAAGAGGATACGTTTGGGATCTGTCTTTTCAGCATGGCCGTGGATGCAATAATGAAAGGCAATAACGTCCTTTCGTGTGTGACACCAATGGCAAGCAATCGCGCTTTTTCCGATACCCGGGCCACCCAGCAGGCAGAAGACTCTCGAATTCGGCTGCCTGGTAATCCAATCGTCGA
>CAZMNG010000608.1:0-3594 GCA_964567505.1 uncultured Chthoniobacterales bacterium | reverse complement strand
AGTCGCAGGCACCACGCCAGGTCAGTTCACGGAAATGAAGCGGGAAACGCGGCAATGAATTCTTCGAATCCAAGAGCCAGATTCAACGATCTGTGGAAGGACTTCAATTGGTTTGCGATCCATGCTAAACCACGCCGAGAGGGTTTTGCCTCAAGTAATGTCGGTGCGCTTGACGTCGAAGTTCTGCTCCCTCAAGTCAAAGTCGAACGCCTGGTACGCGGGACTGCTCAGCAGGGGACAAAGCCGCTGTTTCCAGGTTACTTTTTCGCCCGATTCTGTCCTGAAAATGTTTTCGAATCAGTCAAGGCCGCACGCGGTGTTTTGCAGGTGGTGAGTTCGGGGCGACTGCCAATACCGGTACACGAGGAAGTTGTCCGTGAAATTCAGGATCGCGTCCAGGAGGACGGTCTTATCCGAATCCGCCCGCAAGTCTTGGCACCGGGAACCCGAGTAAAGATTCAGAGCGGCCCGTTTGAAGGAATGATGGGGAGGGTCGAACGGGAGCTGGATGACCGAAAGCGCGTAGCGATTTTCCTTGAAGCTCTCTTTCACGCACGGGTGCTGATCGAAAGACGGTGGATTGACGCGCAGGCAGCATAGCTGCCCAACCGCCCGAAGACTTTGCAGGAAAGAAACGGCTCTGACGCCGTTGTGCGGAGCCTGCCCGGATTCAGTCGGCGCTTATTCGCAGCCCGAAACAGCGGGCGACAATCATAACATGCACGTTTGCTTACTTCCATGGGCGCTTACACGGTTTTAGCAGAAGCCGGCGAATCGCTAGTCAGCGTCCTGTGGGAAGAAATCCAAATCGACCCACAGGTAAACAGCCTGATTGATAATGAGAATCGCATCTCACTCGATTCGCCCTTCGACCTTCAAGACAATGATTCGGTCAAACTTTCAATATACCTCTACCGGATCACCGAGAATGCGACCACTAAGAACCAGATTCCTGTCCAGGGTGACGGCGCTCAAATTCGAAAGGCACCGCTGACGCTGGACCTGCATTATCTCGTCACTCCCCTGGTGGGTACGGTTACCGACCAGCAAATCATTCTGGGGAAAGTGATGCAGGTTCTCTATGATAGAGCGATTCTCCAAGGAGCAGATCTAACCGGTTCGCTTGCGTCATCGGGGCAAGAGTTGCGGGTGATTCTCAATCCGGTCGCATTAGAGGAATTGACTCGTGTATGGCAATCAATGGAGATGAGCTACCGGCTTTCGGTGGTGTACCTGGTTCGCGTGGTAATGGTCGATTCGCTCGACGAACAGTTCATTCAACCAGTCGTAATGAAGCGTAATCTATCCACTCAACGGCGGGCGTAGATTATGACGTTTGCAATGATACAACCGGACGTCGCGGAGGTACAACTGAGCCTGGCCTTGATGCTTTACGACGGGTTCACCGGCGCGCAGGAGTTGATTGGCAATATCTCTGTATCGCTGTCTTACGAAACTTTGACCAGCCCGTTAATGAGCCCGTTAACCAGTCCGCCCCAGTTTTTTCAGCAGACGTTTAAGAGGCCGTTTCGTAAAACTCCGCAGGCGACCTTCCTCTTTTTTGGGTTATTCACCGGCGAGTATGTCGCGCACGTCCGGAGTAATGTGGGTTTGCCGGACCAGACACCGCAGTATTACCTCCCCGCGGATGTATCCATTACCGTCGCCGATCTTCCGGTTACGGTCCCTGTGCAGCAGCCGATCTGGCCCGCATTTCCAGACATCACTCTAGCCGATAGCACCAAGGCGTTGGACGATCCGACGCAGAACGCGGCCTATCGTGCGCAGCGCCTTGCCGCCACTCTTCAGCCCAGCACAGCCTATCCGTTCCCGGCCGGTTCCACGCTCGTTCGCGGCACGGTCTTCGCAAACGGAGCACCTCTCGCTGGAGCGACGGTGCAAAGCGCGGCTGCCGAACTGCAGTATCTCACCGGTGAAGATGGTGAGTTCGTCCTCTTTTTCACGCAGATCAGCGGTGTCGATCAGACAATCACTTTACAAGCAACGCACGCGCTTCATCCGGCCGTGCAACAAAATACTGATGTTCACCGCGGGATGACGGTGACGATAAATATCGTAATGGCGCCCTAACCAGGAAAGGAAACAGACATGCCAGACTACTTATATCCCGGCGTTTACGTTGAAGAGGTGGACACCGGGAACAAACCGATCGAAGGGGTTTCGACCAGCACCGTGGGCTTTTTGGGAGTCGCAGAACGAGGCCCGTTGCAGGCGACGCTCATCACTTGCTTTTCCGACTTTACCAATGCTTTCGGGACGTACGTGCGGGATATTATCCAAGGAGTGGCGATTGATCGCTATCTCGCCTATGCGGTCGAAGGATTTTTCCAAAACGGAGGTCAGCTTTGCTTCGTCATGCGCGTTGCAGCGAATACGAAACCCGCGTCGTTGTTCAGCCTGGACGGCGGAATGCAAGTTTCGGCCGTGGGGCCAGGCGCCTGGGGAAACAACATCGCGGTGCAAACCGCCCCAGCCGGTTTGCAGGGTAATCCGAACCTCTTCAAACTCCTAGTGGCGTATTGGTCCGGCGGCTTGCCGAATCCACTTCCGGACCTGACACAGACTATTCCGCTGAACGCGCAACCTACGGTTCTCGAAAGCTATGACGACCTATCTATTGTTCCAGCGAGCAGCACGTTCTATGAAAGCCAGATTAATCAGGTATCGAACCTGATCACTGTAAAGCAACAACAGCAACTGAACCCCAGCATCCCGGTGATCGAATCTGTCCTGGATTCCCCTCCCGGGTCATCCCCTCCGGAGTCGGTAAGCCCGATGCCTCTCCAACAGGGGACGGACAACCCGCTCGAGTTGGCGGACTTCTATGGCGATGATTCCGACCCGGCGAATAAGACCGGGTTGCTAGCGCTCGCCGACGTGGACGAAATTTCCATTCTATGTTGTCCAGACGAGTTTTATTTCAGCTCAAACGACACCAATATCTCTCAAGCGCTCGTCACTCAGTGTGAAACTCTGATGTACCGCTTCGCAATCCTTCAGTCGCCGTTGATTGCGGGAAAACCCGAAAACAACAATCCTTCGGTTCCATCGGCGCGAGGGTATGCTGCCTACTATTACCCGTGGCTCCAGGTTACGAATCCTAGCACCGGAGTGCCTCTGCTGATTCCGCCCGGGGGTCACATGGCCGGAATTTACGCGCGAAGTGACAACGAAGTCGGCGTTCATAAGGACCCGGCCAACGAAATCATCATGGGCATCGACCAGCTTCAACTGCCCATTAATAATCAAGTGCAAGCCATCCTGAATCCGAAGGGGGTCAATTGCCTTCGCTATTTCAAAGGTCAAGGCAATCTTGTCTGGGGCGGACGAACGACTAGTCCGGATCCCGATTGGAAGTACATCAATGTTCGGCGGCTCTTCATCTTCGTCGAGCAATCGATCCAATTAGGCACACAGTGGGTCGTTTTTGAACCTAATGATCAGACGCTTTGGGCGCGTGCGCGGAGAAGCGTCACTGATTTCCTGACAGGATTATGGATGGATGGAATGCTCCAGGGAGCGACGAAGGATCAGGCATTTTTCGTCCGATGCGATCAGACGACGATGACCCAG
>CAZMNG010000607.1:0-3596 GCA_964567505.1 uncultured Chthoniobacterales bacterium | reverse complement strand
CAGGAGAAGCTATTGCGTGTGGTCGAGTACGGCTTCTTCGAACGTGTCGGTTCGTCGGAAGCGATCGAGGTCAACGTTCGGCTTGTGGCAGCCACGAGTGTCGATCTGAGAGACCTCGTTCAGCAGGGACGGTTTAAAGCCGATTTGTTGGACCGTTTGTCATTCCAAGTGCTTCATTTGCCGCCGCTGCGACTTCGCGAGGGGGATGTTCGTCTGCTGGCCGACCACTTCGCAAGGCGGTTCGCGGTCGAACTCGGGTTCAAATGGACGCCCACCTTCAGTCCGTCGGCGGCAGCCGAACTCGAACGGTATGCCTGGCCTGGGAACGTTCGCGAACTGAAGAATGCGGTTGAGCGAGCGGTCTATCTCTCTGAAACCCCGGAAATAATGGCCATAACCCTCGATCCGCTCCGGCCCCCCTTTGAGTTGATGCACGCCGTCGACCCCGGCGCCGCGCAGACCAGCGGTCCAATTGAGCGAGCTCCGCATGATAATCAGTTTCCGCTGGATTTCGATGCGGTCATTACGAATCGTGAGGTCGAACTGATCAGATCGGCATTGGAAGCTGCGCGCTATCAGCAACAAAGCGCTGCCAAGCTACTTGGGTTGAGTTACGATCGATTTCGAGGCCTCTATCGAAAATACAAACCGGCTTTGGAGCAAAAACTCCGAACATAAGCCGCAGACACGACCCTGCCCGTTGGGACGCGGACGACCAAATAGTTCAAGCCTGGTCGAGTAACCATCCCAAACACGCCCTGACTTAGCGGAAACCTTTATGTGCTTTGATAGACGCTCGAGGCTCTGTCGCGTCAACCCGCGCTCTCAAGTTCGAGCAGTATCTGATAGCAGTCGCGACAGACCTGCTCGGTTTCTACGAAGAAATGAATTGGAAGGCGTGTTTGATCTTCCGGTTGGCCAGGTTCGTCGAGACAGTTTTCACCGCAATTCCCACACTTGAGATCTTTCATATTTACAATATTGACTCTGCCAGCACTTTTCACGCCAAAAGCGGCACGATCTGTGAAACAACTCGACCGGCTACTGTTCGGCTAAGGCTGTGCCAACTTCGAAGGTTTTTCGGGAATTTCCGCTTGGCCGTCGCCCCTGGGAGTCAATTGGATCGAATCACGTTGAGCCATGGAGAGCTTTCGTTCTTCGAACTCTCACCAACAAGTGGATTGGGCGCATACTCCTGCGGTGACTCTTGTCGGATTACCACAGGGGTGCCGACTGCCGCATTTTGAAAAAAATGAACTGCCATTTGCTTTGGCAACCGAATACAGCCATGTGACGCCGGATAGCCGGGCAGATAACCGGCGTGCATGCCAATGCCTCCGTGAATTCTGAGGAAGTACGGCATGGGCGCACCGCGGAAGATTGTGCCACGTGGCGGTCGATCCTTTGTGAGATCCACGTTCTCCATCACGACCTGGCCGCTTCGATCGACGTAATCTCCGTAGATGCTCGAGACATGGGCCATGTCTTTCTGAGTGATTCGGAAATCACCCGGAGGCGTGTCGTAGCCTTCTCGACCGGTTGAGACGATTGACACGCCGACAATTGTGTCACCTCGATAGAAATATGCGCGCTGCTGCTCGAGATCGATCACGATCCTTGGCTTTCCTCCGGACCGCGTATCATCCCAGTAGGAAACACCATCGCCGTATTCGCCGCGCTGTTGAGCAAGGTTGCTGGTCGGAAACGGAGGACCTGTTACCGATTCCCGGTCAGTTGCACAACCTGTCAGGAACATCGCGCAAAGCGCCAGAACTTTGCCCAAGACAGCCACAACGATTTCGCCGTTCGACGCACCTCGAGGGGCTATGCCAAAAAACCTATCGACAGCGTACTTCACGTTAATGCCCTCATTGCAAATCTCCTGATATCCCGATCAGGCTATTGTGGCGCCGAATCACTCGATCACCTCTATATTTGACAATTTATGGTTCGCTGACGTTCGATGTCAGTCGCAGACAGGAGTGAGATTCCCTCAGTGGACACGAATCGAGGACAAGAAACGAGGAGAGTCAACCAAGCTGTGTAAAGTCAAATACGCACCTCCTTCTTATATTGAATTGTGATCATGAAAGGTGCTGCTCTCGAAGGAGGTTGTTTGCAGCCCGATTTTGAACATCCGGAGTCGAAGCTGGCAAACCGGCGGGAGCTGGTTTCGGAGCCGGCCTTTACACGTAATGCGATTCCCGCCGAAAGGATGATAAGATGACGACGCTAGAGAAGTGGAATCCGTTTCGAGTTACTCCTTCGTGGGATCCATTCCGCGAGCTCGAAGAAATGCGGTCTCGACTGGCTCCGCTCTTAGGCAGATGGCCGACGCTCCCGGGCGGCAAGGAAGAGCCATTTAACCTCATGGAGTGGACACCGGCCGTAGACATTGCGGAAGATGACAAGGAGTACACCATCAAAGCAGAGCTACCCGGAATGAACAAAGAAGACGACAAGGTGACGGTAGACGGTAGCGTTCTATCGATTACTGGCGAGCGAAAGTCGGAAAAGGAGGAGAAGGATAAGAAGTATCATCGGATCGAGCGAAGCTATGGAAGCTTTATGCGAAGCTTTACGCTTCCTGAAGGCACTGCGAGCGATAAGATTGCTGCCGAGTTCAAGGACGGGATACTGAAGTTGCGTCTCCCGAAGGAAGAGAAGGCGAAATCAAAAACCGTCGACGTGAAAATTGGCTAGTGTCCAGCCCGCAGGAATGACGCGATGACTCAAGCGATAAGCTCATAGCGGTGTAGAAAGCTCTTAAGCAGATGCTTTGCGTCAGCTTAAGAGCTGCTTTTAAACTAAATGAACTGGATCAAACTGTTTGAACCGGTTCAAGGGTTTCGAAAACAAGCTGAACCAGCAATGATTTGGTCAGGACGAGGCGCGGCCTGCCTGGGAAGTTATGAACCTAGAGACATCAACCGAAAATACGCTGGCCATTATTATGGGCGGCGGCGCCGGCACCCGGCTGTTTCCCTTAACCAAAAATCGAGCTAAGCCGGCCGTGCCGCTGGCCGGCAAGTACCGCCTGGTCGACATTCCGATTAGCAATTGCATCAACGGCGGTTTTCGGCAGATCTATGTGCTGACACAATTTAACAGCGAGTCGCTGCATCGGCACATCAACGCCAGCTACAAATTCGACAACTTTACAAACAGTTTCGTGGAAATATTAGCCGCGCAGCAAACGCCGGAGGACGCCCGCTGGTATCAGGGTACGGCTGACGCGGTACGGCAAAATCTCCGCTATTTTCTGGCTCGGGACTATGAGCATTTCCTTATCTTAAGCGGCGATCAACTCTATCGCATGGATTACCGCGATCTGCTGCAAAAACACCTGCGGAGCGGCGCCGAAGTCACGTTGGCGACTACGCCGGTCAATCGCGAGGCGGCATCGAGGTGTGGCATCATGCAGAGCGACGTGAAGCGGCGCATTTTCCGGTTTGAGGAAAAGCCCAAGGACCCGAAACTTCTGGACCAACTGCGCATATCACCCGATCTACTGCACGCGTTGGGCCGTCCGGCCGATGCGGAGCTTTACCAGGGCTCGATGGGTATCTACGTCTTCAACCGCCAGACTTTAATCG